>JAUVLC010000031.1 GCA_030595925.1 Clostridia bacterium
GTTTGGTTATTGCTTATGCCTGGCTGTTTAGTGTTTTTTCGCTTTCTTTTTCACGGTGGCTGCTAAACATTTTGAGTAATAAAATTTTTATTTTTAACAAAACATTAATAATGGGGCAAGGTAAAATTTTTGAGCATCTCAAAAAAATATTGAAGAAACAAAAAGGAGGATATTGCTTTTCTGATTTAATGGAAGGAAAAAGATTAGCAGGTTTTATAAAAAAGAATAAAATACAAGAGGTTGTTATATCGAAGTTTCCGGCTATACATACGGAAATATTGAATATTTCTCAGCAGTGTGAAAAATTAAACCTGGATTTTAAATTCGTGCCGGATTTAGTAGAGTTACGTATGGGAGAAGTAATTATGGATGATTCATTGGGACTTCCTTTAATTCAACTAAGGTCAATTTCTTTGCACGGGATGAATTTTTTTATTAAACGGTGTTTAGATGTTTTTCTTTCCATTTTGGTTTTATCTGTATTATTTGTTCCCTTAGTAATAATAGTCATTATGATAAAGTTAGATACGCCGGGTTCTGTTTTATATTGCCAGTCGCGATTAGGTCATAAAGAAAAAATGTTTCCTTTTTTTAAGTTTAGGACAATGGTTCAGGATGCGGATATAATTTTAGAAAAAATAAAACATTTAAGTGAACGAAAGGGTCCGGTTTTTAAGATGAAAAAAGACCCCAGAATTACTTTTTGCGGAAAGATTTTAAGGCGTTATAGTCTGGATGAATTACCCCAGATAATTAATGTATTGAGGGGAGAGATGAGTTTGGTAGGTCCCCGTCCCCAGGTGCTTTGGGAAGCAGCCCATTATGATGATTGGGCAAAAAAGCGTTTACGGGTTTTACCCGGGATTACCGGTTTGTGGCAGATTAGCGGAAGAAGTGATTTGAGTTATGAAGAGATGATTCGTTTGGATATTTTTTATTTAGAAAACTGGTCGTTTATTTTTGATTTAAAAATCTTGTTAAAAACTGTTCCGGTGGTGTTGTTAGCTAAGGGAGCGTATTGATAAATAAAATCATTTAAGTGGGGGAAAAGAATGAAAGTGTTGGTGACCGGAGGGGCGGGATTTATTGGTTCACATCTGGTGGATGCTTATCTTGCCAGAGGGGATGAAGTAGTAATTGTGGATGATTTGTCTTCCGGGAAGGAAGAGAATATTAATAAACAGGCTAAATTCTATAAAATGGACATACAGGATACATCTTTAGCTAAGATTTTTAAAGAAGAAAAGATTGAGCTGGTTAATCATCATGCTGCTCAGTTAGATGTGAGAAAATCGGTAGCTGATCCTATTTTTGATGCCCGGGTGAATATATTAGGGATATTAAATATTTTAGAAAATTGCAGACAGTTTGAAGTAAATAAAGTAATTTTTGCTTCTTCCGGAGGAGTAATTTACGGAGAGTGTAAGGATGAGTCAGCCGCTGAAAGTTTTCCTGCCGGACCTCTTTCTCCCTATGGGGTGAGTAAACTTGCCAGCGAGTATTACCTATATTATTATGGAAAAACTTTTGCTCTCAAATATACTGTTCTTCGTTACGGAAATGTTTATGGTCCCCGGCAAGACCCTTATGGAGAAGCCGGGGTAGTAGCAATATTTTTTGAAAAAATGCTGGAGAATAACGAAATAAATATTTTCGGAGATGGGAAACAAATGAGAGATTATGTATATGTGGGAGATGTGGTAAGAGCCAGTCTGTCTTGCATGGAAAATGGTCACAATGACATATTTAATGTTGGAACAGGGGAGGCCATTTCAGTTAATTCGCTATTCAAAGAGATGAAAGGAATTCTTGATTATAAAAAAGATGCAATTTATAAACCGGCAAGAACGGGTGAATTATTTAAGAGTTTTTTAAATGTTAGTAAAGCAGAAAAAGTATTGGATTGGAAACCGGAAGTGAATTTTTCACAAGGTTTAAAAGAAACCACTGCCTGGTTTAGGAAAACTTGAGAAAAGATAATATGGTTTTTAGTTAGAAGAGAGTATCAAAAATAGAATGGAATAGTAGATTAATAGATAGAAATACTAAATTCGAATATCGAAATACTAAACAAATTCAAAATTCTAAATACAAAATTCAAAACAGGAAGATTTTTTGCAAGAGTATGTGTTTAAAGGTTTGTTGGATTTTGATTTAGAAGAAATTACTACATAAAAACGCAGGCTAAAGCCTGCGGCTACCAAAAAAATAAAACATTTTTGACGTTACTTTTAAAACTAATAGGGGATGATTGATGAAAGCTTTAATTCTTATCGGGGGATTGGGGACGCGATTACGTCCTTTAACTTGTACTACTCCTAAACCGATGTTACCTATTATAAATCGTCCGTTTTTAACTTATCAAATTGATTTAATAAAGAAGTACGGTATAAAAGAAATTATTTTTTGCCTGGCTTATTTACCTTCTTCTTTTCGCAAATATTTTGGCAACGGAGAAAAATTTGGTGTAAAAATTCGCCATGTAGTGGAAAAAGTTCCCCTGGGTACCGGTGGAGGAGTAAAAAATGCGCATAAATTTGTTGATGAACCGGTGATTATTTTTAACGGCGATGTTTTGACTGATATAAATTTAGGAAAATTGATTGTTTTTCATCGCCAAAAAAAAGCGAAAGCAACGATTTCTTTGGTAAAGGTAAAGGATCCTACGATATATGGGTTAATAAAGACGGACAAAAAGGGAAAAATTAAACAGTTTTTAGAAAAGCCCACATGGGCGGAAGTTACCTGTAATACTATAAATGCCGGGATTTATGTTTTTGAGCCGGAAGTGTTTGATTATATTCCCCGGGGGGTTAATTACTCTCTGGAACGGGGATTATTCCCTTTATTGTTGGATAAGAAAGAGCCGTTTTATGGTTATGTTGCTTCGGATTATTGGTTGGACATTGGAACTAACGAAAAATATTTACAGGCCAACAGGGATGTTTTGTCCGGAAAAGTTAATTGCCGGATTCCTTATCGTAGTGTAAAAGGGAAAATGTTGTTGGGAAAGGGTTGTAAAATTTCTTCGGGGTTAAAAATTGTTGGTAAGGCGGTTATTGGGAATAAAGTAAAGATTGAAAAAGATGTTTGCATAAATGGCCGGGTAAGTATAGGTAATAATGTGTTTATCGCTTCCGGTACTCTGCTTTCTGATTGTGTTATTTTAGATAATACGAGAATTGGAGAAGGGGTAAAATTAGAAAAATGTATAGTGGGGAATAATTGTATTATTGAGTCTTATAGTTTTTTACGAGAGGGAATAGCTATCGGTGACGGCAGCATAATAAAAAAATACAGCTGTCTATAATATATGAAATAGAAAGGGGACTTTAGTGTATAAAATAAAATTTGGCACTGACGGATGGCGGGGAGTAATTGCCCGTGACTTTACTTTTGATAATGTAAGAATTATTTCTCAGGCTATTGCTGATTATATTAAGCAAAATTCACCGGGTAAATCATTTAATGTGGTTATTGGCTATGATATGAGATTTCTTTCGGAAAACTATGCAGAAATTGCAGCTCGGGTAATGGAAGGTAATGGGATATCAGTATTATTTAGCAGCCAGCCGATTACTACTCCCACAGTTTCTCATGCGGTAGTTAAGCGTAAAGCTAATGCCGGAATAATGGTTACTGCCAGTCATAATCCTCCTTTTTATAACGGCATAAAAGTTAAAGCAGCCTTTGGAGGTTCTATCTCAGCCGGTACCGGCAAACAAATCGAGAAATTTTTGTATAAGAATTCTCCCCGTGTTAAAGAAGGAAATAGTAAAATAACAAATTTTTATACGGATTATATAAAGGACTTGCAAAGTTACATTGATTTAAATTTGATGAAAAAATCGAGGTTAAAAATAGTTTTCGATTCTATGTATGGGTCGGGATGTTCTTATTTACAGGACGTTTTAAAATCAACTAATTGTAAAATAATTGCTATTCATAGTCAACGAAAGGCAATGTTCGGCGGATTAAATCCCGAGCCGATAGAGAAAAACCTGGAAGAATTAAAAAAGAAAGTAATTGAAGAAAAAGCCGACATCGGGATTGCTGTAGACGGAGATGGTGACCGTGTAGGTGTAGTGGATAATAAAGGTAAATATCTGTCTCCGCATCAGGTTTTTCCGTTAATTCTTTCATATTTAATTGAATCCAAACAATGGTCGGGAAAAGTGGTGCAGGCAATTTCTTTAGGATATTTAGGGGAAAGAATTGCCCGGCATTATCGTTTGCCTTTTCAGGAAGTTCACGTGGGATTTAAAAATGTTTGCGAATTAATGTTAAAAGAGAATATTCTTATGGGTGGGGAAGAAAGTGGAGGGTATGGGTATCAGGGATATCTTCCGGAACGCGACGGGGTTTTGTCCGGATTATGGATAGTAGAAATGTTAGCAAAAAGAAAAAATAAATTATCACAGATTCTTTCGGAAATGCAAAAAAGATTTGGCAAGTCGGTTTTCGAAAGAAAGGATGTACAGATAACAAAGATAAAAAAACTGCTTTCAAGTAAGCAGGGGTCCAAAAAAAACAAAACAGAGTTGGATAAAAAACTTTTTACTGATTTAGTAACACAAAAGATTCCCAATAAATTAATAAATATTCCGGTTAAAGAGGTTAAAACATTTGATGGAGTAAAAATTATTTTAAAGGATGATGCCTGGTTATTACTTCGTCCTTCAGGAACGGAACCGGTAGTGCGTTTATATTCGGAAGCAGAGTCAAAAAGAAAAGTAGATTTGCTTCTTGATGAAGGCAGAAAAATAATCAATAAAATTAGTAGTTAAGAAAGAGAAGAGGATTTTAATTATGAAAAAACAAATAAAAAAAGCAGTACTTGCATATTCGGGGGGATTGGATACTTCGGTAATTATTCACTGGCTTAAAGAAAATTACGGATGCAAAGTAATTGCTTATACGGTTGATGTAGGACAGGGCAAAAATTTAAAACCTTTAAAGAAAAAAGCACTAAATTCAGGAGTGGACAAAATAATTATTGAAGACTTGAGGAAGGAATTTGCTTATAATTATGTTTTGCCCGCTTTGCAGGCAAATGCCGTTTATGAAAATAAATATCTTTTAGCTACGGCTTTATCCCGTCCTTTGATTGCCGAAAAGCTTGTTTCTTTAGCATTGAGGGAAAAAGCGGATACCATTGTGCATGGTTGTACGGGTAAAGGAAACGACCAGGTGCGTTTTGAAGTTACTATAGCGAAGTTGTCTCCGGGGTTACAAATATTAGCTCCCCTGCGTGAATGGGAAATGAAATCAAGAGAAGATGAGATTGCTTATGCAAAAAAGCATAAAATTCCATTGGAAATAAAGAAAAAAAACCCTTATAGTATTGACCGTAATTTATGGGGAGTAAGTATTGAATGCGGACAGTTGGAGGATCCTTGGGTGGAACCACCGGTAGATGCTTATCAAATGACAGTTGCCCCGGAAAAAGCACCCGGAAAGCCTTTATATATAGAAATTGATTTTCAGGCAGGTGTACCGGTAAAGATAAATGGGAAAAAACTTCCCCTGGTTGAATTAATTGAAAAATTAAATACATTAGGTGGAAAACATGGCATAGGCAGGATTGATTTGGTAGAAAATAGATTAGTTGGGATAAAATCGCGGGAAATTTATGAATGTCCTGCGGCAATGATTCTGACTCTTGCTCACAGGGAACTGGAAATGCTGGTTTTGGATAGAGAGTTATTGCATTATAAGGAATTACTTTCCTGTCGGTACGGAGAGCTGATTTATTATGGGTTGTGGCATTCGCCGTTAAGGGAAGCCATAGCTTCTTTTGTTAAAACTACCCAAAAAGAAATAACAGGGAAAGTGCGGCTTAAGTTGTATAAAGGCCTTTGTCAGGTTGTGGGTAGGAAATCTCCTTATTCGTTGTATCATCATTCTTTAGCTACTTATACTAAGGAAGATATTTTTAATCACTCCTCAGCGGAAGGATTTATTGAATTGTGGGGTTTGCCGTTAAAAGCAAAGGCAATGTTGGAAGCAGAAAAAAGAGTTGTAAAATCAAAGAAAAAAAGATAGAATTCAAATGAAATAGATGTTATGGCAGGAGGAAAAAGTGAAACTCTGGGATGGAAGATTTAAAAAGGAAATGGATCCGGATTGTTCTAAATTCCTTGCTTCTATTACTTTTGATATTAGATTGGCTGAATACGATATTATAGGGAGTATTGCCCATGTCAGGATGTTGGGTAAATGTGGGATAATTAAGAAAGAAGAGACGAAGAAAATTATTGCGGGTTTGGAAAAAATTCTGGGTGAAATTAAAAATGGAAAGTTGACTTTTTCTTCTAAAGACGAAGATATTCATATGTTGATAGAGAGAAAACTTATAGAAAAAATAGGTCCTGTAGGAGGAAAGTTACATACTGCCCGTTCGCGTAATGACCAGGTAGCATTAGATGTACGAATGTACTTGCGGGAAGAAATAGGAATAATATTAAATTTAGTACTGAAATTTCAAAAAGTAATAGTAAAAATGGCACAAAAGAATATCGATGTAATTATGCCCGGGTTTACCCACTTACAACATGCTCAACCCATACTTTTTTCTCACCATTTTTTAGCTTATTGGTGGATGTTAGAAAGGGATAAAGGGAGGTTGTTTGATTGTTTGAGGAGGGTAAATGTAATGCCTCTGGGAGTAGGGGCTTTAGCCGGAACATCTTTTCCTATAGACCGAAATTATGTAGCCCGATTATTAAAATTTCCGCAGGTTTCGCAAAACAGCATTGATACGGTCGGAGATAGGGATTTTATCATTGAATTTTTATCCGATGCAGCGACATTAATAATGCATTTATCCAGATTTTCCGAAGAGATTATTTTGTGGAATTCTACTGAGTTTTCTTTTGTAGAAATGGATGATGCTTTTTCTACAGGTTCTTCTATTATGCCTCAGAAAAAAAACCCGGATATAGCGGAGTTAACCAGAGGAAAGACAGGCAGGATTTATGGGGCATTAATTGCCTTACTTACCCAAATGAAATCTCTTCCTTTAGCTTATAATAAAGATATGCAGGAAGATAAAGAGGAATTATTTAAAACAATAGATACCCTAAAAGAGGTTTTAACTGTTTTTCCAAAAATGCTTTCTTCTGTTTTGATAAACAAAAAAAGAATGTATGCTGCTTGTCAGGAAGGATTCCTTAATGCGACTAATGTTGCCGAGTATTTAACCAACAAAGGAATTCCTTTTAGAGAAGCACACAAGATAACAGGTAAAATAGTGGCTTATTGTATTGAAAACAAAAAAAGGTTAGAAGATCTTTCCGAAGAGGAATTTTATAAGTTTTCTCCGAAGTTTAAAAATGATGTAAAGAAAGTTATTCGTTTGGAAAATTGTGTTAATTTACGAAATTCTTTTGGAGGGACTGCTCTTTCTTGTGTGAAGAAACAAATTAAAAAAATAAAAGAATTAATGATTAACAAAAAAATGCTCCATTTTTGCCTTTCTTTTTTTTTCATTTCTGTCTTTTTGGGAAAACTTATTTATGCTGATGAGTTTTCTGAAAGAAAATTAACCCTTCCTCAGAGTGTAAAATTAGCTTTGTTAAATAGTCAAAGTCTGCTAAGTATACAGCGGGATGTGTCTATTGCCAAAGGAAAAGTAAAAGAAGCAAAGTCTTTTATGTATCCTCAAATGGATCTCAATTGTAATATGTCCCGGTTGAAAACAGTGTCACCTTTATCTCTTTCACCGGAATTGGGAGGGATATGGCTCGAACCTAATGAAGAAGGAAATTTTTATGCGGTTCAATTGTCTCTGTATCAATACATTTATCAGGGGAGTTGGTTTAGAGGGGATACTAAAAAATTAGCGGACATCAATTTAAAAGGAGCAAATTCATCGTATGAACAGTTAAAGAATGAAATAGCATACGAAGTAAAAAAAGTTTTTTATCAGCTTCTTTTACTGCAGAAAAAATTTGAAATTTATGAAAAAGCCATTCAGGAATTTAAAGAAAAGTTTGCGCAAAAAAAATATAATTCTTCCTATTCAAAAATGAAACAGCAAAAATTTTTAACTGTGTTAAAATCAAACTTGAGAAAGTGTGAAAAAGATATTTCTTTGACCCGGTTGAGTTTTAATAATGTTTTAGGTATAGAAATGAATACCAGTGTAAAGTTGATTGGCAAATTGGATTTTAGAGCCTTAAAAGTAGATTTGAACAAATATATAGCATGGGCTTTTCAGTATAGGCCGGAATTGCTTCAAACCCGTGCCCAGGAAGAAATGGATGCTTTGGCCGTAAGTCTTTCCAAACGGGAGAGATATCCGACGATAGTAATGGGGGCTAATTATCAATATGGTGGTAGAGATTTGCCTTTGGATGAGAAAAACTGGATTGCTTCTATAAATTTAAGAATTCCTATTTTTGATGCATGGGCGAGTTGGGCGAGACTAAAGCAAAAAAAAGCGAAATTGGAAAAAGCCAGATTTCAAAAAGCAGCGGTTGAAGATAAGGTCCGATGGGAGGTAAATAAAAGTTACCTGGAATTTGTAGCAGCTCAGGAGTGGGTACGGGAAACTAAAGTTGATTGGAACAAAGCAAAAAATATACGGATAGAAGCGGAAAAGGAAAAAACTAATCACTTTGAATTAATGGAAATATATGACTTTTATATAAAAATGAGATTAGAGTATATTAAATCTGTCTATAACTATATTGTTATCAGAGCGGATTTGGAAAAAGCAATAGGGATAGATATCGTAGAAAAATAAAAAAATGAAAAGATTTATTAAATTTATAACGTTACTGATAATTTTAGCTAATTTACAAAGCGAAAACATTTTAGCTTTAGATTTTAAAGAGGAAGAAGCTTTATTAAAAAGATATATCTGGAATGAAGTTAATACCATGGAAAAGGATGTGAGGCCTAAAGTAGCACTGGTTTTGGGGGGAGGAGGAGCCAGGGGTTTAGCCCATATAGGTGTTTTAAAAGTATTTGAAGAAGAAGGAATTCCCATAGATATAATCGTTGGAACGAGCGTGGGTGCGTTGATAGGGGCATTATATGCAACTGATAAAAAAATCGAAGACATAGAGAATATGAGTGAAGAGATTGGTTGGAATGAATTGATTTCCATTTCTTCTTTTAATCCGGTAAAATTGCTTTCCTTAAAAAACATATTTGATTCCCGAAAAACAGAAGAGTATATTTCTTTACATATCAAAAATAAAAGATTTGATGAATTAAAAATTGCTTTTGCCTGTGTCGCCAGCGATATTCAAACCGGAGAGCGGATTATTTTCAGGGACGGGCTTGTTGCTCCTGCTGTTCGGGCCAGTGCCTCTGTTCCGGGACTTTTTAAACCGGTAGAATATCGGCATAGGCTTTTGGTTGATGGAGGAATTGTAGATAATGTTCCTGTGGATATAGCTAAAATGTTAAAAGCGGATATAGTTATTGCTGTTATAGTAGATGGTGATTTTACCGGGTATGATCTTTCTAATATTCTACTTATTTTAGCACAGGTCATTTCGATACAGGGGAATCAATTATTGTCTAATCAGATAAAGAATGCAGATATAGTGATTCAACCACAAGTCGGGGATGTAAGCATTGTTGATTTAAACAGAGGAGAAGAATGTATAGAAGCAGGAATTATAGCAACGCGTAAAGAGCTATCTAAAATTAAAAAATTAATTATGGATAAAGGATTTGAAAGAATGTTGTTGAGGGGGAAATAGTCCATAGTCCACAGTCGATAGTCCATAGACAACAGATAAACAAAAGTCCATAGTCGACAGTCCATAGTCCATAGATTACAGATAACAGACAAAGAATAAAAATAAAAACGAAGACAAAGATAAAAACAAAAGAGGAAAGACAGTTTTCCCCCTTTGAAAAAGGGGGGTAGGGGGATTTTGATAAAAGAGAGTTGAAAAATTTGTTATGTCGTTCGAAATACATTTCACCTTCATTTTTTTGTTTTTAATTTTGAATTAGTTTAAATTCGTTGATTAAATCTGTAGTCGCAGAGCTTGCTCTGCTTATAAGTTTTTAGTTGCTTTGCTGTAGCAAAGCGACAGTCCGCCAGTCAGTAAGGCGGATCTTTATCCGTAATCTATGGACTCTGGACTATCGACTGTGGATTATTTTTGTTTGGTTAAAGGAATAAACAATGCGGAAATATATTAAAATTATTTTAGTAATAATATTTTCTTCTTTTTACCTGTCAGGTTTATCAGATAAAAAATTAATGGCAGAAGATAAAAAAGACATTTTATCTTATCTTGATAGGGCACAGGAATTTGCTCAAAAGGGAGATGATAAAGAGGCTCTCATTTATTATAGTAAAGCTTTGGGTTTTAAATCGTCTAATGCGCAAAAGAGGTTGATTTGGTCTCGTATCGGTAATATTTATGAAACCCGGAAAAAATATGAAAAGGCTATTATTGCATATAAAGAAGTTATATCATTAAAGAAAAAAAATTGGGAGGGATATTTTAATTTAGGGAGGATATATCAAATAGTAGGGTTAGATGATTTGGCTATTTCTTCCTATGAGAAAGTTATTAAAATTAAACCGGAAATTTTTCAGGTTTGGTTTAATTTGGGTAAAATATATCAAAGGAAAAAACTTTATAGTGATGCTTTAAAATATTATAAGAAAGCACAAACTATTAACAAAAGTAATATTGAAATATGTTTGGAATTGGTCAGTATTTACGAGAAGTTAGGAGAGTTAGATATAGCCAGTTCTTATCTTGAGGATGTTATTACTCTTTATCCCCGGGAAGAATTTTTTAATAAGTTAGGAACGCTATATCTTTCACAAAATAAATTGGATCGTTCGAGGGTTATTTTTCAGAAAATATTGGATAAAAACCATCTTTCCTGTGAAGTACGTTTAAATCTCGGCTATATCTATTTTAAACAAGGTCTAATTAATAAATCAATAAGAGAGTTTAATCTGGTGCTTGATATCGATTCGGGTAATGTTTTGGCTCGTTTTTTGCGGGGATTAGTTTATTATAAAGAGGGGAAAGATGATTTAGCTAAACGGGATTGTCTTTTTGTTTATACTAATGCTAAGGGGAAAATGCTTAAGACATATGCCAGAAAGATGTTAAATGAATTAAGTAAAGTGCGAAAAAAGAGTTGAAAGACAAAAAACAGTCCATAGTCCACAGTCGATAGTCCATAGACAAGGACAAAGACAAAGAATAAATACTACAGACAACAACAGGCACAGAGGCATCCTCCTTACTGATTGGCGGACTGTTGCTTTGCTCCAGCAAAGTTAAAAGATTAAAGACACAAATACAGTTTTCCCCCTTTGAAAAAGGGGGTTAGGGGGGATTTGTAACATAGTATTTATGATGGGATTTCGGAATTTGTAGTTCAAGATTGTATTAAAAGAGGAGGGAGTGTTTTTATGCATAATTTTAACTATGTTGACGGGAAATTGTATTGCGAGGGAGTAGGGGTAGAAAAAATTGATAGAGAGATAGGTACACCTTTTTACCTTTATAGTTACCAAACCATTTTTAATCATTACAATGCTTTCAAAAGAGCGTTAAAAGATATAGATCCTCTTATTTGTTATGCTTATAAAGCAAATTCAAATAGTGCTATTTGTAGGATTTTTGCTAAAGCAGGGGGAGGAGCGGAAGTTGTTTCAGGAGGAGAATTAAGGCAAGCTTTGAAAGTAGGGGTGTCCCCGGAAAAAATAGTTTTTAGTGGAAACGGAAAGACAGAAAAGGAAATCGGATTTGCTTTAAAATCAAATATTTTAATGTTTGATGTTGATTCCGAAGCGGAATTACGCTTACTTAATGAAGTAGCGCATTCTTTAGGAAAAAGAGCAAGAGTTGTTTTAAGGGTTAATCCCGACTTAAATCCTCAAACGCATCCGTATTTGGCTACAGGCCTTAAAGAAAGTAAATTTGGATTTGATTTTGAGCAGTCTCTTGATGGATATAAATTAGCGCGGGACTTAGAAAATATAAAAATAGCAGGAATTCATATGCATATTGGTTCGCAGATAACAAGTTTAGAACCTTTTGTAGAAGGGTTAGATAAGATAATTTCTTTAATAAGTGAATTAAAAAAAATGGGTATAGCCATTGAATACATAAATGTAGGAGGGGGGTTAGGAATAGTTTATTTTGATGAGGAACCTCCTGGTTTAGACAATTATGCCCAGGTAGTAGTTCCTAAACTTTTGGAGTTAAATATGAAAGGTATTTTTGAACCGGGAAGAGTTTTAATGGGGAATGCCGGAATATTAGTAAGTAAGGTAATTTATCGTAAGGAAACGGCAAAAAAAACTTTTATTGTTGTTGATGCAGGGATGAATGATTTTGTTAGGCCTGCTTTTTATCAGGCACAGCATAGAATTGAACCGGTGAGAAAAAAAGAAGAAAAAGAAGAGGTTGTTGATATAGTGGGGCCAATATGTGAGTCAGCTGATTTTTTTGCCCGGGACAAGAAATTTCCCAGGGTAGAAACAGGGGAATTATTAAGTATTTTTGGAGCAGGGGCTTATGGTTTTTCTATGGCTTCTAATTATAATTTTCGCTGCCGGCCGGCTGAAGTGTTGGTAAGTGGAGAAAATTATTTTGTGATTCGTCAACGGGAAACTTATGAGGATTTAATTAAAAATGAAAAGATGCCGGATATTTTGGAAATATAGTTGATAAAGGCAAAGAATATGGTTAGAAAAAGAATTAATTTTGTAAAGATGAGTGGTGGGGGAAATGATTTTATTCTAATTGATAATAGAAAAGAGCTTTTACCTGAAAAAAAATCTTCTTTAGTAAAACAGGTTTGTCAAAGGAAAATTTCTGTAGGAGCTGATGGGGTGGTTTTGGTGGAAAAGTCAGGGAAAGCGGATTTTAAAATGCGTATTTTTAATCCGGATGGAAGTGAAGCAGAGATGTGTGGAAACGGGGCGAGATGTGTTGCCCTTTTTAGTTATAAAGAAAAAATAACAAAAAAAAATATGTGTTTTGAAACAAAAGCGGGTATTATTGGTGCACAAATAATTAATGATAAAAAAATAAAAATAGAAATGAGTAAGCCTTTTGACTTAAAAAAAGATTTGAAGCTTAAGATTAACGGAAAAGCATTGAAAGGGTCATTTATTAATACGGGTGTTCCTCATACAATAATTTTTACTTCCCGGATAAAAACCATTGAGGTGGAAGAAATAGGAAGAAAAATTCGCCGGCATAAAATGTTTGCTCCGCAAGGGACAAATGTTGATTTTGTTTCACTTAAAGATAAGTCAAGTATTTATTTGAGAACTTATGAACGGGGGGTAGAGGCGGAGACCTTATCTTGTGGAACTGGAAGTGTTGCTTCGGCTATTATTGCCGGTTTAAAGAAGGGACTTAAATCCCCGGTAGAGGTTATTACCCAAAGTGGGGAAATTTATACAATTTATTTTAGGATAGAAAAAGAGGAAATAAAAGAGGTATATCTGGAAGGGCCGGTTGCAGTAAGTTATGAAGGCCGGTTTGTAATCTAATGGGTTTAATAAAGACTAAATATATTTTTCTCTAAACTCATAATTTTACCCTTTGGGCATGCAAAAAATTGACAATACTAAACAATACTAATAAAAAACGGAGGTATTAAAAATGTTTTCCGGTTCGTATGTGGCATTGGTAACACCATTCAAAAATGGCCAGGTGGATAAAGAAAAATTAGAAGAATTAGTAGAGTGGCATATTGCACAGGGAACTAACGGTCTGGTACCTTGTGGAACTACCGGGGAATCAGCAACCCTTTCTCATAAGGAACATGAGGAAGTTGTTGAAACGGTGGTAAAAGCGGCTAAAGGACGGGTGAAGGTCATTGCCGGAACAGGTTCTAATAATACTATAGAAGCATTAAGAATGACCCGGTTTGCGAAGGAAATAGGTGCAGACGGAGCGCTAATTATTACTCCTTATTATAATAAGCCAACTCAGGATGGATTGTATTTACACTTTAAGAAAATTGCGGACGAAGTGGATATCCCTATTATTCTTTATAATGTTCCGGGAAGAACGGCGGTAAATTTATTGCCGGCTACAGTCGTTAAATTAGCTAAAGACTGTAAAAATATTGTTGGAGTGAAAGAAGCCAGTGGGTTACTCGGGCAGGCAACTAAGATTATAAAGGGTTGTGGGGAAGATTTTATTGTTTTGTCCGGGGATGATTCTCTTACTTTTCCTATGTTGGCTTTAGGGGGGAAAGGGGTTATTTCGGTTATGGCTAATATTATGCCAAAAGATATGGCAGATATGGTAGGGGCTTTTTTATCGGGTAATATAATTAAAGCTAAAGAATTACATTATAAAATGTTCCTTTTAATGGAAGCAATGTTTTATGAGACCAATCCTGCGCCGGTAAAAGCAGCGATGGAGTTAATGAGAAAGTGTTCTGCACAGGTGAGGCTTCCTTTGTCTCCGATGCGCGATGAAAATCTGGAAAAATTGAAAAACATAATGAGGGAATGTAAGTTGCTGTAAGTTTGTTAGTGTTTTAAATATAATCTTAACACTAAAAAAATATGATGTTATATTTATTATAGTGTAGGGTCCTTTTCTGATTTTATTAAAGCCGGTGAAGGTAGTAAAAATAAAATGATAAAAACTCAGAAAAGAGTTGTAAATAACTTTTTTTTTTCATAATGTGAAGATGAATAATGGTAATTGTGGAAATCTGGTAGTCGCAGGCTTTAGCCTGCGTAGGGGGAAGGATGTACAGATTACCTTTGAATTGTTATAATTGCTCACTGGGAACAGTATATGTTTAAAGGTTCGTTGGATTTCGATTTAAAAGAAATTATTATATAAAAACGCAGGCTAAAGCCTGCGACTACCAAAAAATAAAACATTTTTGACATTACCCCTGTGAAATAAAGGATGAATTAAATGAGAAAATATTTTTTGTTTGTTAGCTTGTTGATATTGGTTCTTTTTTTATTTACGATGAGTGGCTGGGCTAAAATCATCACTAAAAAATCAATGATTTCTATAACCCTCCCCGCTGAAACCACTCTTCCGAACATATCTAATGATTATATTCAGGTGGTAATTGGTGAAACTGGAAGATTTACCTTGGGTAATATCGGAGGGGACCCCGATAATCCTAACGACGATGATAAAATATTATTGTTTGGGCATCCCGGTCCCTGGAGTTCATTTACTTCCATCAGGATAGATGGGACGGATTATATATTTGGAGGGGGAACAGAGGTTGTTGCTCCCTGTCAACAAGGAGGTAGTTTAGTTGCTTCTTGGAAAATTGTCCCGCAAATAGTAGTTACCCAAACTCTTACTATCATAAGGAGTTTTTCTACAGGGAGAGATGATAATTTACAGATTGCCTATGAAATAAAAAATGAAGGAAGCAGTTTCCCTCAGATAGGGCTTTCTTTAATGTTGGATACAATGTTAGGCGATAATGACGGGGCTCCTTTTCGTGTTTTGGGATTTGGGGAAGTTACAATAGAGAAAGAATGGGTAAGCCCGGCAGACACCATTCCTCAGTATTTTCAGGTATTTGATAATTTTGATGATCCTACGGTTCTTTCTATGTTTTCTATAACCGGCGTAGGTTTTCCTGCTCCTGACCGTCTTGTTCTTGGTGACTGGTACGAAGCTTCTGGATATACAGTAGATTTTGGAGATCCTTATGCAGGCGATTCTTCTGCACCATGGAATTATACCATTGATTCCTCTATTCCGTTTGATGACGGTGCGGTAATCATTTCCTGGAATCCGCTTAGTTTTAGTCCCGGACAATCAAGAACTTACGGGACAGGTTATGGTTTAGGCGGGATGACCTATGTAGCCTGGGATCCTTTTAATCTTGGTTTATCCGCTCCGGAATTTATTCAGATAGACGGAAGTAATGAATATGTTCCCAATCCTTTTACTGTCGTCTGTTATTTGAAAAATTCCTCCGGACATGAAGTTGCCGGAGCAACAGTGAAGTTTAATTTAGTTCCCGGATTGGTTTTTGATACCGGAGAAACAGCAGAAAAGGCCATTGAGCCACCAGTGCCTGCAGAAGAAATTGTACAAGAGGATTGGAGTATAAAAGCCTTGGGTACAATGACCGGTTATTTAGACCTTTCAGTTACTTGTTATGCCGAAGGAAAAAATCAAACAATTACCAAATCAATATACATTCCGGCTTTACCTAATTCCATTCACGGACGGGTTACCAATAGTGATGCCCAACCCTTAGTATCAGTGACAATTAATATTTTTTATAACGGTGCGTTGGTAGCTAGTACTACACCTTTTTCCGATGGAACCTTTTTGATTGAAGATTTAACACCGGGAACTTACCAGCTTGTGGCCACTTCTGATGAATATGCTAACCGAACTATGCCGGTTAATGTAGGTTCGGGAACTGATACTGAAAATATTAATGTTGTTTTATTTCGGCCTTTTGAGGATACGGAAAAATTAGAAGCTTTTTGTTATCCTAATCCGGTTAGGCAAAATCCGGTACGCATTGTATTTTATACCGAAGAATCAGCAGAGGTTGAAGTAGAAATATTTACTACTGCCGGAAAACGGGTAAAAACTTATAACACCACTACTAACGGAAGCGGTCATTTTGGAGTGGATTGGAATATAAATGATGTGGCTAACGGGGTATATTTTTACCGGGTTACTGCTACCTGGGGAGGAAAAGAAAGAACAGTAATCAAGAAAATTGCGGTAATTAAACGATAGTGAATATTATTTAAAAAAGAAATAAAAATAAATTTAGTCCATAGTCCACAGTCGATAGTCCATAGATAACAGATGATAGATGATAGAAGATGGATGACAGACGACGGACGATAAGACCGTGTTAGTGAAAAGAGAGATGACAGACCATAGATAAAAGACTGCAAATGGCAAATAGCGAATGGCAAAAGAAAAGGTACGGTTTTTCCCCCTTTGAAAAAGGGGGTTAGGGGGATTTAGACAAAAGATAAAAGACAGGCACAGAAGTTCAAAGTAAAAGAAAAAATAAATTTATGCTTATAAAGGTAAACTTTTATGAATTCTAAAAAAAATTATTATTTAAAAAAAAATTTAATTAGTTTATGGATTTTAATATTAATCTTTGTTTTTTCTAAATGTTGGTTGTTGGCAGATGATGAGGGCTTGGCTGAAGGAGCAGGTGCTTATCTTAGTATGGGTATAGGAGCAAGACCTTTAGGAATGGGGAATGCTTTTGTAGCGGTAGCGGATGGTTCTTCCAGTCTTTATTGGAATCCGGCTGGATTGTCCCGGATACGGCGTCATCAGACAATGCTTATGTCCGGTTCATTAGGGGTAGATCGTTTTTATAATTATTTGGATTATGTTTATCCTTTAGTATGGGGTGATGACGAAGAGGGGGGTACTTTTGCCAGTAGTTGGTCATTTGGTGATGAAGATCAAGGACCGTCTTACGGAGGGGTTGCTTTAGGTTGGATAAATTTTAGTGTAAAAAACATTGAAGGAAGAGATGATTATGGCCGGCCAACGGGAAATTTTGAAGATAAAGAGAACACTCTTATTGTTGGTTTTGGAAAGCAATTCGGAGGAAAATTTTCTTGTGGAACAAGCTTTAAATATCATATACAAAAATTAGAAAAGGAAAAAGCTACGGGTTTTAGTTTTGATTTCGGAACAATGTACGATCCTTCACTGGCATGGTCTTTTGGATTGTGTGTACAGAATATAATGGGCTCTTTAAAATGGTCTTTGGACGGAGGTTCGGTGAAAGATGATATTTTATTAAACATAAGATTTGGTAGTGCATATAGAGCTTTAAAAAACAAATTATTGTTGGCTTTGGATGTGGAAAAAACCCTTCAGCAGAATATAAGGTTTTATTTTGGTAGTGAATATCAGATATCAAAAAATGTTTCTCTTAGAGCGGGAAGCAGTAATTTTAATCCTACGCTGGGAACCAGTTTAATCCTGCCTTTCAAGATATTTACTATGAAACTTGATTATGCTCTTTTAATGGATATGCAAGAAGATTTAAATTGGACCAACCGCTTTTCTTTACGTGCTTCTTTTTAATTTTCCCAACTATTTCTATTTTTAACTTTCTCAAAAATTTTAAATAAGTTATTGACTTTGTATCGGGGTAAATTATATAATAACACAATTTTGAAAAGGAATTTTTTTTTGTGTTGGTGTTGTTATTGTTTATGCATCCACATTGTGTCACAACCCCATTTTTTTTTGCGGCGATTGTAGGGGGGTGATTATATCAAACCCGTTTTTTGTTTAGTAGAGTGACCCTGGGTGTTCGAAAAAATGGAAAATTATAAAGGGTGGGCAAGTCCACTCCCTATGTTTAATAAGGAGGATTAAGTTGTTGGATGGAATAAAAAATAAAAGAATAGCTTATTTTTCTATGGAAATAGGATTTGATAGCCGCGTTCCCACCTATAGTGGCGGTCTGGGTATTTTAGCCGGGGATACCCTGAAAGCCTGTGCTGATTTAAAAATACCGATTATAGGGATAACTCTTTTAGCGGAAAGTGGTTATTTTTTTCAGAAAATAGATGAAGAAGGAAATCAAATTGAGATGCCTACCAATTGGAGCAAAGATGATTTTTTAAAACTCTTGCCGGTTAAAGTTTCTGTTAATATTGAAGGAAAAGATGTTCAAATCCAGGTTTGGGAATATATGATGAAAGGGATAGATGGTTATAATGTTCCCCTTTATTTTCTAGATACAAATATAGATGAAAATGATGAATATCACCGTACTCTTACCCATTATCTTTACGGGGAAGACAGAAAATATCGCTTATGCCAGGAGATAATTTTGGGAATAGGAGGAGTCAGGGCTATAGAGGCGTTGGGTTATAATAATATTGAAAAGTATCATATGAACGAAGGCCATGCCAGTCTTTTAGTGATTGAGTTATTAGAAAGAACAAAAAAAGAAAATGGATATGATGTGGAAGCGGTAAAAAAACAATGTATTTTTACTACTCATACCCCTGTATCTGCAGGGCATGATAAATTCCCTTTGGATTTAGTGAGAAAAGTTTTTCCTTCTTCTGTGCTGTTTGAGATGCCGGAAATGTTTTGTCGGGACAACGAAGTAAATATGACCTTAATCGGGATGAACTTTAGTTATTATATAAACGCAGTAGCTAAAAAACATGGAGAAGTTTCTAAAAATATGTTTCCTGATTATAAAATAAATTTCATTACTAACGGTGTGCATTCTTTTTCCTGGACTTCTGATTCATTTAAAAGATTGTATGACAAATATTTACCCGGATGGGAACAAAATCCTTTTTTTCTGAAAAGTGCCTTAAGTATTCCGGAAAAAGAGATATGGGAAGCCCATCAGGAAGCAAAGAAACCGCTTATTGATTATGTAAACCGGCAGAAAAATATAGGAATGGATTATGATGTATTTACTATCGGTTTTGCCCGGAGGGTTACACCGTATAAAAGAGCGGATTTATTGTTTACAGATATTAATCGGTTATTGGAAATTAATGAAAAAGTGGGCAAAATTCAGATTATTTTTGCCGGGAAAGCTCATCCTCAGGATGTGGAGGGGAAAAAATTAATTAAATCCGTCTTTTCCAGGATTAGAGAGTTGGAAGGGGAAGTTAAAGCTGTTTATTTAGAAAATTACGATATGAGATTAGGAAAATTGATTACTTCAGGGGTTGACCTTTGGTTGAATAATCCTTTAAGGCCGCGAGAAGCATCAGGTACAAGTGGAATGAAGGCAGCACATAATGCTATTCCCAGTTTTAGTGTTTTGGATGGTTGGTGGATAGAGGGGCATATAGAAAATGTGACCGGTTGGTCTATCGGTTCTGATCAGGAACAAGCTGATGAAGATAAGGACTTACAGGATTTATATGATAAATTAGAAAAGATAATTATCCCAATGTTTTATAACCAAAGAAATGAATGGTTGAATATTATGAAACATTCCATTGCCATAAATGCCTCATTTTTTAATACCCATCGAATGATCCAGCAATATGTAACCAACGCATATTTTAAATAACTCACACTTTGTTTTCCTCTTTACAGCAGGACAAGATTAAGAAGAACATACGCAGTACCCTCACAGAGAAATAAGAGATTCAAAAGGATGGGCAGCCTCTCCTCCACTACCTACAATAAGGGACAATTTTTTTTGATAAAGGCCTTGACAATATGAAAAAAGGTGTTATATTTTAAGTAATGGGTGTGATTAAAATCACATTTATTACTTGATAAGTAAATAGAGAAAATTAGTTGCTCTGATAAAGGTAAACCTCGGGAAACCGGGGGGCACAAAACTACTGTTCCATAATTATTATGGAAGGCTGGGTTGCCAGGGTATAAACAGAAATAAAACCGAGTTAACCGTAGTAAAAAAACGGAATAACTCGGTTTTTTATATTGACGATAATTTTGGAGATTGAAAATGAAAAAAAATAGGTTGATGCTTTTGGTTTTTCTTGTACTTCTTCTGTGGAACAATAAAATTCATGCTTCCTGTTTTAATAAAACATCGTTTTTATTTGCTCCAACCACACAGGATTTTTGTTTCCGCACAAAAATACAATTTTTACCTCTTTATCTGGTTTTTCCTGATTTGGATACTCGGGATGAGGAAAACAAACCTATGGAAAATTACGATAATTTATTTTTAGATGATTTTTTTCATAGATATGAAATTTTTACCGTTTGGGGTGTTTTTGAGAAGAAGAAAACAATTAAAGACATAAAATTAAAAATCATAAATTTAACTATATTAGAAGTTGTAATTTCTCAAAATTACACGAAATATCTCTCTTCTTCTTACTTTTTCGAAGTAGGAAACCTTTCTTTAAAGCCTGAAATCCTCCTTTGTTGAGATCCTTTCTCTTCTTGTAGTTCCAGTTCCTAAAAAAACCAAAGAAAAAATGATCCAAAAAGTGAAGTAAATCTGAAAAGACTGGTTTTGAAAAGCAGGTAGAACTAAAAATGGGTTACATTCAAAGATTTAAAAAAACTTAGATACATCGATAGCACATTGAGAAATTAAAGTAAAGCATTAAAAAGCTCTTTGATTGGCAAAAGGATTAAGTTGGAAAGCAAATAAACATTATGTTTATATTTTAAAACAATTAGAAAATATCTGTGAATTCAAAAAAACTGAAAAAGAATATTTTCCTGAATGATTAAGGGTTAATATAAATAAATTATTATTTAATACCGCTTCACTGCTAAGTGAGCAATATACGAGGAGGAAGCAAAGATGAGTAAAAGATTACTCTTTAAGGGCATTTTAATTATTGTAACTTTATTTACAATTTCAAACATTTTTTTGGTTAATAGTTTTTCTGCTACGACGGATAAAGATTTTTTATTGGATGACAAGATCGGTGATTCTCCTCAGGTTATTATGAAAGATCAAGACGAAAATAACCTTATCATTCAGAAACTTGATTCTGGGGAGGCAAATATTATTAATGATGAAGGAGATATTAATCTTAAACCATCCGGCGATCTTAATAATTATTTTCAAATGCTTACAATTGCCAATGCTCCTTATTTGTATTGGTTTATTAATGGATATACAAATTTACCGGGTTTTAGAGTAAATCCCGCAACAGGAAAGTTAGAATATCGTGATGAGGATGTTGCTACCTGGGTAGAATTGGATAATTTAGGCGCAGGCAGTACTAACCTGGGGGATTTAGCAGATGTAAATTTTGGGGGAGGCCCATCTCAAGGCGATATATTGTATTATAATAGTTTAGATTGGGTAAATCTTCCTGCAGGTTCTTCCGGTCAGTTTTTGCGAACACAGGGAGCAGGAGCAAACCCTATATGGGCTAATGTTTCAGCTACTGACGAATTGGTCAAAGCGGGAGTAGGAGGTACACCTCGATATTTAGACGACGGGGATTTTAGCGATACCGGGGTCCATATTGAAATAGCTAATGATGCGATTAATACAGTAAAAATATTAGATGCTAATGTTACTACAGCTAAGATTGCTGATTCAAGTATAACTACTGTTAAAATCGCTGACGCCAATATTACTACCGCAAAGATATTAAATGCCAACGTAACTACAGCGAAGATTGCTGATGCTAATGTTACTACCGCAAAGATATTAAATGCTAATGTAACTACGATAAAAATCGCAGATGATGCAGTTACCGAACCCAAGTTAGATGTAATGGATGTGCCTGCAGACGGTGAAGTTCTTGCTTGGAATAATGGCAGCAGCAAATTCGAATGGGTAGTTCAAACTGCAAGCACTGACGAATTGGTCAAAGCGGGAGTAGGAGGTACACCTCGATATTTAGACGACGGGGATTTTAGCGATAATGGAACGAGTCTGGAAATAGCTAATGATGCGATTAATACAGTAAAAATATTAGATGCTAATGTTACTACAGCTAAGATTGCTGATTCAAGTATAACTACTGTTAAAATCGCTGACGCTAATGTAACTACCGCAAAGATATTGGATGCCAATGTAACCACTGCGAAAATATTAGATGCTAATGTTACTACAGCTAAAATCGCCGATTCAAATGTAACCACTGTCAAAATTGCAGACTCGAATGTTACTACCGCAAAGATATTGGATGCAAATGTAACGACAGCCAAAGTAGCAGATGATGCAGTTACCGAACCCAAGTTAGATGTAATGGATGTGCCTGCAGACGGTGAAGTTCTTGCCTGGAATAATGCCAACAGCAGATTCGAATGGGTGGTTCAAACAGCCGGCAGTGACGAATTAGTAAAGGCGGGAGCTGCCGGAACACCGAGATATTTGGATGCCGGGGATTTTACGGATAATGGAATCAGTCTGGAAATAGCTAATGATGCAATAGATACGGCAAAGATATTAAATGCGAATGTGACCACAGCGAAGATAGCGGATTCAAGTATAACCACAGTTAAAATTGCTGACGCTAATGTAACCACGGTAAAAATCGCCGACGATAGCATAACCACTGTTAAGGTCTTAGACTCTAATATAACTACTTCTAAAATCGCTGACGCCAATATTACTACCGCAAAAATATTAGATGTAAATGTTACTACCGCTAAAATTGCCGATGCCAATATAACGACAACCAAAGTAGCTGACGATGCAATATCCGAACCCAAATTAGATGTAATGGATGTTCCGGCAGACGGAGAAGTATTAGCCTGGAACAATGCCAACAGCAGATTCGAATGGGTAGTTCAAAGCAGT
>JAUVLC010000097.1 GCA_030595925.1 Clostridia bacterium
TTTTGGGAAGACCCAACTTGCAAAAGACATATATTTATTTATGAGGGACTTATAATGAAAAAAACCACCAAGCCAAAAAAAAACAAAAAGGATGAGCAAAGAACAATTGGAAGGTTTACTTCTTTCAAATTACAAACCAAGACGCCCATCAGAGGAAGCAATAAAAAGACGAAAGGAATTACTGGAAAAAATGCGACCCCTATTAGAAAAATTATTTCCAAATGCAAAGAGATTAGGACAAAATAATGAAAAGGAGAAAACATGTCATCCAAAAACTCAAAAAAGCCCCTCTGGTTTTCCACACACAAACCAGAACCACCATCGGAAGAAGCAATAAAAATGCATAAGGAAATGATGAAAAAATTACTACCTCTAATAAAAAAAGTCTTTCCGGATATGGAAATAGGAAAGGACATCAACGAAAAGAAAAAAAATTAATTTCCCTTCCCATAATTTTGTTCCCTATTTTTGGCAACAGGAACATATCTTACACTATCTTTTTAGCTGTATTTTAAAAAGGTATAATATTTTTTTTATAGGTTATATTTCAATTTTTTGTAAAGGGAGAATACTAAAATAAAAGTTTCTTGACAACGCTCAAGAAGTTAGTGTAAAATACATCAATTATGAAAATGGAAGGTGTAGAAAAAGTGAAAAATTATAATGTTGCGGTAGTGGGTGCGACCGGTGTAGTGGGACAGGAAATGATAAAGATGCTGGAAAAGAGAAAATTTCCCGTGGCAGGATTAAAACTTTTGGCTTCTCAACGTTCAATAGGGAAAACAGGAAAATTTTGTGGAGAAGAAATAAAAATAGAAGAACTGAAAGAAAATTCTTTTAAAGGAATAGAAATAGCATTATTTTCTGCCGGCTCCGAAATATCTAAAAAGTTTGCTCCTATCGCAAGAGAGGAAGGTGTTTTTGTAATTGATAATTCCAGTGCATGGCGGATGGATAAGGAAGTTCCTCTGGTTGTTCCGGAGGTAAATGAACATGTTTTATCGAAAGAAAAAAAAATTATTGCCAATCCTAATTGTTCTACTATTCAAATGGTGGTTGTCTTAAATCCTATTCATCGGATTGCCAAAATAAAAAGGGTAGTTGTTTCCACTTATCAGGCTGTATCCGGGGCGGGAAAAGAAGCAATGTTGGAGCTTCAAAACCAAAGGGATGCGGATATAACCGATAAGAAAATAGCTTGTAAAGTTTTTCCTTATCAAATTGCTTATAATGTAATTCCCCATATTGACGTTTTTATGAAGGACGGATATACCAGGGAAGAGATAAAAATGGTGAAAGAAACTCAAAAGATTATGGATGACGGGTCGATCAAAGTTACGGCTACTTGTGTAAGAGTTCCTGTTTTTAGAGGGCATTCCGAATCGGTAAATATTGAAACGGAAAAAAAGATTTCACCTGAAGAGGTGAAGAATCTTCTGGCTGAGTCTTGTGGAATAATAGTCTGGGATGATATAGCTAAATTAAAATATCCTGTACCTCTTTATTGTGCCAATAAAGAAGAAACTTTTGTAGGACGGATTCGATCGGATACAAGTGTTGAGAATGGACTTAATTTGTGGATTGTTAGTGATAATTTATTAAAAGGGGCGGCCTTAAATGCCGTTCAGATTGCAGAGTGTTTAATCAATAAAGGGATTGTCTGACAAATTAATTGAAAAAGATAGATAAAGTGTGTAATATAAAATTAATTATTGAATATGATGGTACAAATTATTCCGGTTGGCAGATACAAAAAGGGAAAAAAGTTAAAACCATACAGAGAATATTGGAAAAAGCCTTAGAAAAAGTTTTATGCAAAAAAATTTCTTTGATTGGTGCAGCCAGAACTGATGCAGGCGTTCATGCTCAAGGACAGGTAGCTAATTTTAAAACTGAAACAAAAATGAAGTTACCGGATTTACAAAGAGCCTTAAATAGTTTTTTACCTATAGATATTGTTATCGTTGCAATAGAAGAAGTTTCTTCGGATTTTCATTCCCGGTATTCAAGCAGGGGTAAAGTTTACGAGTATAAAATTTTGAATAGTTTTTTTTCATCAGCATTTCATCATCGTTTTATCTGGCAGGTTTCATATGTTTTAGATATTAAATCAATGCAAAAAGGAGCGGAATATTTTCTTGGTGAGCATAATTTTTCTTCTTTTTGTGCAGCAGGAAGTGGAAACAAAAACAAAAGATGCAGAATTACAAAATTTAAGATAAAAAGAAAAGGCGAATATTGTATTTTCTTGATAGAGGGAACAAATTTTTTATATAAAATGGTGAGAAATATAGTCGGGACATTAGTTGAAGTAGGCAGGGGTAAATTTCAGGCGGATGATATGGGGGATATATTAAATAAGCGGGATAGAAAATTTGCCGGTCCTACTGCTCCGGCAAAGGGATTAGTCTTGATTCGCGTTAAGTATTAATGTGATAAAAGATTATTTAAAAATTGATGGCTCTATAGACCCATTTAATAAAAGTAATAAAAGGAGATTGACATAAATGAAATCAGTAATTATGGCGGGAGGATTTGGCACACGATTGCGTCCTTTAACTTGTAATGTCCCTAAACCTATGGTTCCCATAGCGAATAAGCCTATGATGGAACATGTTGTAGAGCTTTTAAAAAAGAATGAGATTAATGATGTTTTATCTATTCTTTATTATCAGCCGGGAGTAATTACTAACTATTTTGGAAATGGTGAAAATTTTGGAATAAAAATGTCTTATGTCTTTGCCGCAACAGATTTGGGAACGGCAGGAAGTGTTAAGAATGCGGAGAATTTATTAAAAGAGAACTTTATTGTTATTAGCGGCGATGTGTTGACTGATTTTAATCTTCAGAAGGCTATAGCATTTCATAGACAAAAGAAATCCCTGGCTACAATAGTATTGACCAGGGTTAATAATCCCTTGTCTTTTGGGGTGGTAATTACTGATAAAAGAGGAAAGATAACCAGATTTTTGGAAAAACCCAATTGGGGGGAAGTTTTTTCAGACACGATAAATACCGGTATATACATATTAGAACCGGAGGTTTTACAGTATATTCCGGCTAATAAGAAGTTTGATTTTAGTAAAGATTTATTTCCTTTTTTATTAGAGAATAAAAAATCGCTATATGGTTACATTGCTGAAGGCTACTGGAAAGATATCGGAAGTTTAAATGAATATCGTCAGGCACACTTTGATGTATTAAAACAGCCGGCGTTGGTTAATATTTCGGGAGTAAAATCTACTAATCAGGAAAATTGGGTGGGAGAAGGTAGTTTAATTGATTCTTCGGTAAAATTGGCCGGGAAGGTTATCATTGGTAAGAATTGTCAGATTAAGGCAAATGTGGAAATAGACGATTCTGTTATTGGGAATAATGTGATTATTGATGAAAGAGCAGTAATTACAAAAAGTGTTTTATGGGATGGGGTAAAAGTAGGTAAGGAAGTAGAAATAAAGGAAAGCACTGTGGGGTACGGGACACTTTTACAAAAAAAAGCAATTGTTAATGAAGGAGTAGTTATCGGGGATGAATGTAGTATTGGAAAAAAAAGTGAAATTAAGGCAAACATAAAGATTTGGCCCTACAAAATAATTGATGACGGAGCAATTCTTTCCACCAGTTTGGTTTGGGGAGAGAAATGGCTTAAAGACCTTTTTGGTGCGTATGGTATTACCGGTTTAATCAACGTTGAAATTACTCCTGAATTTGCTGCCCGGGTAGGAGCGGCATACGGTGCATTTTTGGGAGAGGGAAGTTATGTTTTAACCAGCAGGGATAGTCATCGTGCTTCCAGGATGATAAAAAGGGCAATTATTTCCGGTTTGATGTCAGCTGGAATCCATGTAGGTGATTTAAGAACTTCCCCTATACCTGTAGTAAGATATGAATTAGGAAAGGAAAGAGAAAAAGGGGGGATTCATGTAAGGATTTCTCCTTATGAATCTCAATTGATGGATATTAAATTTTTTGATTATCAAGGGATAGATATTTCCACCAAGCAAGAACGGGCAATTGAACAATTATTTTCCAGAGAGGATTTCAAACGAATAAATTTGTCGAAAATAGGATCTATCAGTCTTCCTCATCAGGCAAATGAATATTATAAAGAAGGATTTTTGAATTATATAGATCAAGAATGTATAAAAAAGGCAGGGTTTAAAATAATTTTGGATTATGCTTTTAGTAGTGCTTCATTTATTTTTCCTTCTATTTTGGGTAAACTGGGATGCGAAGTGGTAGCCCTTAATGCGTATCTGGATGAAACCAAGATTAGTAAAAACAAAGAAGACTTTGAATCTTCCTTGGAACAGGTATCTTCTATTGGGACAACCTTAAAAGCGGATGCCGGTTTTTTATTAGATACGGGAGCGGAAAAAGTTTTTCTTATTGATGAAAAAGGAAATATTATCAGGAATGATATAGCGATGGCTATAGTCATCTCATTAGTTTTAAAGACAACGGGCGGGAATGTAGCCGTTCCGGTAAATGTTTCCCGGGTTGTGGAAAGAATATCTCAAAAATATAAAGCGAAAGTTTATAGAACGGCCATGTCTCCTAAGTCAATGATAGAATTTGCTAAGCAAAACAAGGATGAGGTAAATTGTTTTTGTGACGGGATAGGAGGATATATTTTTCCTCAATTTCAACCGGCTTTTGATGGAATGTTTTCTGTTGCTAAAATATTAGAACTTTTAGCTGCTGATAAAAGCTCTCTTTATAAGATAACCAGAACAATACCGCCTTTTATTGTTCTCCATCGTCAGATTGCCTGTGATTGGGATAGAAAAGGGAAGGTTATGCGTTGCCTTATTGATGAAAATATCTCCGCCAAGAGGAGAGTAGAACTCATTGATGGTGTAAAAATATTTTTTGGTAGAAATTGGGTGTTATTACGACCTGATCCGGATCGTCCGTTATTTCATATTTATGCGGAAACCAACGACAGGAAAAAAACGCGGGATTTGATGAATACGTATATCAGGAAAATAGAAAAATGGCAAAAATAAATAAAAAAAGGGGGTATGGGGGAAAGTGCAGCAAATAAAATTTGGAACTTCGGGGTGGAGAGGAATTATTTCAGATGATTTTACATTTGAAAACGTCAAAATTGTTGTTCAGGCAATAGCGGATTTCATTAAGCAAGAAGAAAGCAAAAATAAAAGTTCTTTGGATTCTAATCTTTCTGTGGTGATAGGATATGATACGCGGTTTTTATCTAAAGAATTTGCTCAAAAAGCGGCTATGGTTTTAGCTGCAAATAATATAAGAGCTTATCTTTCTAATAGAGATGTTCCGACACCTGTAATTGCTTATTATATCTGTCGGCAAAAAATGCAGGGAGGAATTAATTTTACTGCCAGCCATAATCCGGCAGAATATAACGGAATAAAATTTTCCCGCTTTTCCGGTGGCCCGGCTTTACCGGAAGAAACGAAAATAATAGAAAAAAAATGTGTTATTTTAAAAAAGAAAGGTATAAAAATAAAAGAAATGCCTTTGAAGGAAGGGTTAGAAAAGAAACTGATAAAGTATGTCGATTTACAAAAGATTTATATGAGAAGGATTAATCAGTTAGTTGATTTAAAAATGATAGGAAAACGGAGACCGAAAATAATAGTTGATTTAATGTATGGGACGGGTCGTAATTATTTGGATAATATTCTCGAAGAAGCTGGTTGCAGGGTTAGGAGGGTACATGATTGGACAGATGCTTATTTCGGAGGACATTCTCCGGAACCTTCCTTTAAAAACATGTCTGAGGCTGCAAGCTTGATTAAAAAAGAAAAGGCATCTTTGGTCTTGGGATTAGATGGTGATGCTGACCGGTTTGGTATTATTGATGCGGACGGGTCGTTTATTTTTCCTAATCAGGTATTGGCTCTTCTCCTTGCCCATTTACTTAAGACAAGGAAATGGAAAGGGGTAGTAGCTCGTTCGGTGGCGACCTCTGCTTTTGTTGATGCGATAGCAAAAAAATATGGAATTACGGTAAGGGAGACCCCTGTCGGCTTTAAATATATCGGGGATATAATGACTAAAGAAGAAATGATTATCGGGGGAGAAGAAAGCGGTGGTTTAACTATAAAAGGGCATATTCCGGAAAAAGACGGGATATTGGCCTGTTTACTTATAGCGGAGATGGTTGCTTATGAGGGAAAAACAATAAAAGTAATTTTAAAAAATCTTTATAAAAAATTTGGGTTGTTTTTGACTGATAGAATTAATTTTCGGCTCACAGCGGATAAGATGAAACGATTGAAAAAAAGATTAAAAGAAAATCCACCTTCTAAAATTGGGGATTTAAAGGTGTCTAAATTAATAACCATAGATGGTTTTAAGTTTATTTTGCAGGACGGAAGTTGGGTAATGATTCGTTTTTCGGGAACGGAGCCGGTAGTAAGATATTATATAGAAACTAATTCGGAAATTAAAATGAAAAAATTAACGAAAGAGGGAAAATTATTAGTAACTAAATAATAAAGGATAAAATAAAATTTATAAAAAAGGAGTAATAAAAGAATGGAACGAATTAAAGAAGTAAAGGCAAGAGAAATTTTGGATTCAAGAGGTAATCCTACAATAGAAGTGGATGTTACACTTTCTTCAGGAATAATGGGTAGGGCAGCAGTTCCTTCCGGGGCATCTACAGGGGAACATGAAGCGGTGGAATTAAGGGATAAAGATAAAAACAGATATAAAGGGAAAGGAGTATTGAAGGCAGTAGAAAATATTAAAAATGTAATTACTCCGGAATTAATAGATAAAAAGGTTACCAATCAAGTTAATCTTGACCAAATAATGATACAATTGGATGGAACGGCAAATAAAAGCAAATTAGGTGCAAATGCTATTTTAGGGGTTTCTTTAGCTTGTGCCAAAGCAGCAGCAAAATCTCTTTCTCTCCCTTTATATCAATACATTGGCGGGGTAAACGCGAAAGAGCTGCCTGTTCCTATGATGAATATTATAAACGGAGGACAGCATGCAGATAATACTGTGGATATTCAGGAATTTATGATTGTTCCTGTAGGAGCTGAAAATTTCAGAGAAAGTATAAGAATGGGGGTGGAAATATTTCATTCCCTGAAAGAAGTGTTAAAGTCTAAAAATTTCAGTACAGCAGTGGGTGACGAAGGAGGGTTTGCTCCTAATCTTTCCTCTAATGAAGAAGCATTACAGATAATTATGGAAGCCATTGAAAAAAGTGGGTATAAAGCAGGGGAAGAGGTGTGTATTGCCCTGGATCCTGCGGCCAGTGAATTTTATAAAAACGGCAAATATATTTTGGAGGGAGAAAAAAAGGATAAAGAAAAAGATTCTAAGGGGATGATAGAGTTTTATAATTCTTTGGTTGAAAAATATCCGATAGTTTCCATAGAAGATGGGTTAGCTGAGGATGATTGGTCAGGATGGAAGATAATGACTGATAAATTGGGAAAGAAGATTCAGATCGTCGGGGATGATTTATTTGTAACTAACACTACCCGATTGGCAGAAGGAATTGAAAAAGGGATAGCAAATTCTATCCTTATTAAATTAAATCAAATAGGCACATTGACCGAAACTCTGGATGCGATTGAAATGGCTAAAAGAGCTGGTTATACCTCAGTTGTTTCTCATCGTTCAGGGGAAACGGAAGATACTACTATTGCCGATGTTGTTGTGGGAACTAATGCCGGACAGATTAAGACCGGCTCGGCTTCCCGGACCGATCGCTTATGTAAATATAATCAATTATTAAGAATAGAAGAGGCTTTGGGTAAGGTCGCTAAATTTAAAGGGAAAGACGTTTTTTATAATCTTAAAAAATAAAAATTATTTTAAATACGAATTAAAAAAATAAATTAATGAGTAGAAAATATAGAAAAAAAATTTTTAAAAATTGAGTAGTTTTATGCTTGGTAATATGCTTTTTTTTATTCCTTTTTGGAAACAGTAAATTTCGTAGAGTAGTAATTGGGTATATTCGGGTGAATAAAATGAAGAAGGAGTTAGTTAAATTAGAAGAAGAAAATGAAAGATTAAAACAACAACTTAATATTGTAAAGGAAGATCCATCTTATATTGAAGAGATTGCCCGAAAAGAGTTGGGATTGCTTAAACCGGGAGAAATAGAATACAGATTTATAAAGAAAGAAGGAAAGAAAAGAAAAAAGAAATAGTCCATAGACAGAGACAAACAAAAGTCCATAGTCGATAGTCCACAGTCCATAGATTACAGATAACAGACAAAGAATAAAAACAAAAACAAAAACAAAAAAGAAAAAAGAAAAGGCACAAAGGTATCAAGGCATCCGCCTTAAAGATTGGCGGACTTTCGCTCCGCTCCAGCAGTAGGGGCGACCTTGGTCGCCCAAAAGGCTAAATGAAAGTTAGGGACATAATGTGTAAAATTAGGTATTTAAAATGTCCGTCTTGTCAGTATGTTTTTTCCGAAAAACAGTTTGACCCATATAGTTTTAAGGATCCTTGTCCTTATTGTAAGAAACAAACAGGTTTATCCCGAGGTTTTGAAAAATGGGTATCGGTAGGAATTGATAAATGTTTAGAAATAGCTAAGAACCAAAAATTAGATAACGATAATGAAAAAGTGATATGTATTGTCTTTTTATGTACAGCATTGGAAGTATTATTAGAAACTGTTCTTTATGAATTGATAAAGACTCAGAAAAGTAAAATAAATTTAGAAAAAATTTGGAGTAGAGGGAAAAGAATTAAGGAATATGAACGATTTAGTGATTGTTCTTTAAAAATTTTTTTATGTTCAAAAGGATATGATTCTTTTTATGATGATTGGAATAAGCTTGCGGAAGTACGTAATAAAATAGTGCATGGGAAATTTTTTAGTCGGATAATAGAGGATAAGATTATTAATAAAATATTGGACAATTGTTTAAAAGTATTTACAGAAGTTCATAATGATATTCAGAGAAAAAAATAGACACAGAGTAAAAAGAAAAGACTCAAAGGGTGGGCAAGCCCACCCCTACGCGAAAAATTTGCTAAGTTGTTCAAAATACATTTAGCCTTTATTTTTTGTTTGTGTTTTTAGTTTTTGTTTTGAATTTTGAATTT
>JAUVLC010000170.1 GCA_030595925.1 Clostridia bacterium
TAATTATAGAACTTTTAAGAAATGAGGAAAAAGCAGATTTTTTAGCCCGGAATAGTTATGAAAAAGTTAAGGGTGAGTTTTCGTCAAAAAAAATGATAGAAAAATATCTGGCAGTATATAACAATTTATATCAATTGGCAAATAACAAAAGAAAAAAGAAAAAGAAGGCACAAAGGCATCAAGGCACAGAGGCACAAAGTTAAAGACAAATTTCCAATTTCAAACTTCAAATTTCAAAACAAAAAACAAAGAAAAGGAACAGAGGCACAGAGTTAAAAGATAAAAGACGGTGCAGACAAAAGACAAAAGACAAAAGACGATTATGAATAGCGAAAGACAAAGGATTAAAATAATATGAATATAACAGAGCTACTTTTTTGGTTTTTAATAGCAGGAATTTTTTATACATATTTTGGATATCCTTTGCTTATCTATATCATAACTTTATTTATAGACAACAAGATTACCAAAAAAGATATATATCCTATGGTTACTTTTTTGATTACTGCCTACAATGAAGAAAAAAGTATAAAAGAGAAGGTTGAGGATACACTGGGTTTGGATTATCCGGACGATAAATTAGAAATTATCGTTGCTTCAGATGGGGCGGATGATAAAACCGATAATATCGTGAAAGAGTTTACTGACAAACGAATTAGACTGTTTAGAGTAGAAGGGCGGGTAGGAAAGACAGAAACTCAAAATCAAGCAGTAAAAATTGCTTGTGGTGACATTATAATATTTTCTGATGCTACAACCAAATATGAAAAGCAAGCCATAAGGAATATAGTAAGAAATTACGCAGATTTAAATGTTGGGGCAGTAAGTGGTAGATATAGATATATTGACCCGAATAAGACACAAATAGGTACCGGCACTGTTGCTTTTTGGGATTATGAAAATTTCATCAAAATGAAACAAACCCGGATAAATACTATTACAGGTTGTTGCGGGTGTATCTATTCAGTAAGAAAGGAACTTTATGTTCCTTTGCCACGAGATATTATTAGTGATTTGGTTGAACCGTTAAAAATATTAGAAAAAGGATATAGAATTGTTTTTGAACCCGAAGCATTGGCTTATGAAACTGCTTGTGAGAAAAGCGAGGAAGAATTTAGGATGAGAATACGCGTAATTTCTAGAGGGATGCGTGGGTTGTTATATATGAAGAAGCTGTTTAATCCGTTTAAGTATGGATTGATATCTTTTCAATTAATTTCTCATAAAATTCTACGATGGATGATTTCACTTTTTGCAATAATCTTATATTTAACAAGCTTTTTTTTGATAAATAAAAATTATTTTTATTTTGTTTTCTTTTTGTTGCAGTCTGGTTTTTATTTTTTAGCTTTAACAGGATGGCTAATGGATTTTATGGGGAAAAAGACGAAAATATTATCATTTCCCTTATACTTTTGTGTTGTAAATATTGCTTCGATGGTAGCATTAATAAAAGTAATAATGAGGAGGAAAGATATTGCATGGAAAACAGTAAGGTAGTAAATAAAAAATTAAATCTGTTATTTATTACTCAAGAAGATCCTTTTTATATAAGGATGTTTTTTGAAGAATTTTTAAAGAATTATTCTAACAAAGATGAGATTAAAGGGATAGTGATTTGTTCAACAATGGGGAAGACGTCTATTATAAAACTTGTTAAACAAATGTATAATTTTTATGGTCTGGTTGATTTTTTGCGAATAGTTTGGCGATATATACTTGTAAGAATAAAAAGAAACACTTTACATACGCTATTCAGGTTGTATAATGTATCTGTATACAGAACCAATGATGTCAATGGGGATGCTTTTATTAGTTATTGGGGTCAGCAAAACCTGGATATAATTATTTCCATTGCTGCACCAAAGATATTTAAAGAAAAATTATTAACTTTACCTAAATGGGGATGTATTAATATTCATCACGCTAAACTTCCCAATTATAGGGGAATGATGCCTACTTTCTGGCAGATGTACCATAGGGAGAAGGTTCTTGGTGTTACAGTGCATAAAATGAATCCCAAAATAGATGAAGGTGAAATTATTCTTCAGCGTGAAATTCTTATTGAGGAAAATGAGTCTTTGGATAGTCTTATTAAGCGTACGAAACGGATAGGAGCACATTGTATAATTGAGATTTTAAAATTAATTAAAAATAATAAAGTTAAATATTTAGCTAATTTTCCGGAAAAAGGTAATTATTTTTCTTTTCCTACAAAGAAAGATGTTTGTACATTCAGACAACAGGGTAAGAAACTGTTATGATTAACGGATTAAGTTTCGATGTTGAAGATTGGTTTCAGGTTGAAAATTTACGGAGTATTTGTCTTTTTGAAAAATGGAATGATTATGAACTAAGAGTTGAAAAAAATACAGACTTAATATTAGATTTATTAGCAGAATATGATACAAAGGCAACATTTTTTATTTTAGGGTGGATAGCGAAAAAAAGGCCGAATCTTGTGAAAAAAATTTATGAACAAGGTCATGAAATTGCAAGTCATGGATATAATCACAGTATTGTCTACAACCTGAGTCCAAGTGAATTTGAAGATGATTTAGTAAGGTCAAAAGATATTCTGGAGAAATTAACGAATAATTCTGTGATTGGTTATCGCGCACCTAATTTTTCTATTACGCGAAAGTCCCTGTGGTCAATAGATGTTTTAGTTAAACACGGGTTTAAATATGACTCCAGTATTTTTCCAACTAGTTTTCATGATAGATATGGTTTTGAAGGCATAAAGAGTGCTGATTTTTTTAAATTTAAAAACGGATTACAAGAATTTCCTTTGACGATTTTTAAATTTGGTAAAATTAATTTTCCCTTATCAGGGGGTGCTTATTTTAGATTTATTCCCTATGTAATTTTTAAATTAATGTTAAGTAAGATTAATAAAAACGGGCAAAAATTTATTTTTTATCTTCATCCCTGGGAATTAGATAAAGATCAACCAAGGGTGAAAATAAAGAAAAAATATTACATTAGGCATTACACAAACTTAGGTAAAACGGAAAGTAAGTTTAAATTACTATTAGAGGATTTTAAATTTCAACCTTTAAAGAGTTTATTAAAAGACAGTTAAGAAATATAATTTTAAAAATATAAAAAGAGTTTGTATAGTAGAATACAAGAAAAAGGAATTTGCATATAGAAAGGGATGATTATGTTTCCGATTATTCAGAGAAAATTTATTTTTCCAATAATTGAATTCATTAGAAGGGAGCCTATTTCTCGATGCCTTGCAGAATTAAACAAAAGTCAATGGTATTCGTACGAACAGCTCAGGGAGTTACAATGGCTAAAATTAAAAATTCTCCTTAATCATTGTTATAGTAATATCCCTTTCTACAAGAAAAGCTTTGATGAATTGAGATTAAAACCAGGGGATATTAAAAATTTTGATGATTTTAGAAATGTACCAATTTTAACTAAAGATATTATTAGGTCTAATCAAGATGAACTTCTGGATAAGAATTTTAAGGGTAATATTGAGCAATGTCATAGTGGGGGTACTT
>JAUVLC010000174.1 GCA_030595925.1 Clostridia bacterium
TTTTTTTCAGCATAATTGGCTGATTTGGCCGAAGCCTAAAACCTATATCGGAATTTGGGCTAAAATTTTTTTCTTGCATGATTTTCAAAAATATGGTAGCCTAAATTGTATAGTAACTTTATGTTAAAGAAAATGTTAAAAAAGAGGGGGTGGGGATAAATAGCAGGGTAAAGCCAAATACCATAAATGAAAAGGAGGTAAGATATGTTTAAAAAAGGATATTCGTTATTTTTTGTTGCAATAACAGTTTTGTTTTTTGCTTCAAATGTTCAAGCTATACTCGTTGAAGGAGGAAGTGACGGTATATTTGTAAATCCAACAGGTCCTTCCGGAATGTTGGCATACGGAATGGGAACAAATCATTTTTCTTGGGTGAATGATAGTTATTGGAATATCGGGAAAAGTTGGTTAAACTTTGAAGGCAACCCGTTTTCTGAGGAAACGGGTAATGTATTCAGCTTTGGTACGCTGGGGTATTTTAATGGAACTATTCTTGCGGGTACACAGGCAGATGCAGTGGACCTCAGCGTTAAGCTTACTTTCACTACACCATCCGGTATCGAAGAAGATTTTGCATATAATCTGGGACTAATAAATACTGTAAATACTGGTGATCCTGTCGCAAGTGCTGATATCGTTTATTTACCCGGTTCAATACCAGATTCCTATTTCACAATAGGGAGTATTGATTATACTCTTGAGTTCCTGGGATTTGGGAATCCAACAGTTTCAGGTTTTACCACAGTTGATAAATTCCATGTATTGGAAGGTCGTTATGCTTCGGCCCAATTATTTGGGTGTATTACTGCTGATTTTACACATGATCCAATACCCGAACCTGCTACTATGTTACTTTTTGGTACGGGTTTAGTTGGTCTTATCGGAGGAAAAATTAAGAAGAAAAAGAAATAATTGTTTTTTGGGGAGAGGAGCAGGGGACGTTGTTAAATAGTTAAATAACTATTGACATAACTTTAGATAATATGGTAGTATTAAATCATGCCAAGAAAAGCAAGAATAGATATACCCGGAATATTGCAGCATGTGATTGGTCGAGGAATAGAAAGACGGGTGATATATCAGGATGACAAGGATCGAGAATATTTTCTTGAACAATTAGCCGATGTACTTATGAAGAGCAAAGGACAATGTTATGGTTGGGTGTTAATGCCCAACCATTTTCATTTAGTGTTGGTTAGCGGAGAAGAAGGGTTGTCCCGGATAATGAGGCAATTGTTAACGAGGTATGCAGTATATTTTAATCATCGACATAAGCGTAGCGGACATCTATTTCAAAATCGCTATAAATCAATAGCATGTGAGGAAGACACATATTTATTAGAATTAGTGAGATATATTCATTTGAATCCCCTAAGAGCCGGGATAGTTAAAGATTTAAAGGAACTATCTGATTATCCCTGGAGTGGTCACAGGACACTTATTGGTAAAGAAAACAGGTCGTGGCAAGCTAAAGATGAGGTTCTATCCTATTTTGGAGACAAAGAGAAAGAAGCTGTAAAGAGATATGAGCAATACATAGAAGAAGGGGTTGGTCAAATAAAAGACTATAGCAGTGGTGGGTTAATTCGTAGTATAGGTGGTTTATCTGAAGTGATGAGAGATATGAAAAGTGGATATAGGCAAATGTATGATGATCGTATATTGGGAAGTGGAGGATTTGTGGAAGGGCTTTTAAAGGAGCAGGATACCAGGGAAAACATACAAAATAGATTAAGTAAAAAAATATCTACGCTTAAAGACTTAATTAATTTGATAGCCAAGAAATTAGGAGTTGAGGTAGTAGAATTAAAAGGGAACAGAAGGGGTGAAAAAATAGCCAAAGCCAGAGCTTTGATATCATACATTGGGCAAAGGTATTTGGGGGAGCAGGGTGTTGCGATAGGCTTAGAATTAAACAAGAGCAGTGCCAGCATAAGTGTAGCATATAATAGAGGGAAGAAAATAATAGAGGAGGATGCCGGGGCAAAAAGTATTCTTAATGACATTTTAACTATTTAACAACGTCCCCCACTCCGTCCAAAATCATTGGCTCCAAAAAAAGAAAAAGATATAGAGAGTAAATTTGCTGGAACTGTTATAAAGGAGTATATCGCTGATAAAAGAATACAAGCTGTTGCTAAAAGAGCGCTGTGGATAGGTAATGATGAAACGCATTATTTAAAAAAATGGGAATCACGTAATATTGAAGATTTAATTGTACTTATAAAATTAGCTACTGATTGGATTGATATTGAACAGTTATCAAAAAAGTATTGTGAGGAAATGCCTGAAGCTAAATAAACCTATAACAACGCACTACACCTGACCTTTTCCCTCGCCGAAATCGGCGCAGAAAAAGGCGGGTGAGTTTGGCCGTTATGTGAAAAAATTAAGTGGTTTTGAGAAATAAATATGGTTACGGACAGTAAATTAATTATAGGAGTAAGATATAACAGTGGAGACTAAAATTCGTGCTAAATTTGACTGGCTTATACTCAAACCTCTGTGGCTTATATTTATTATCCTTGCAATTTTTTACTTCAGTCAAGCATCGTGGCTTATTGGGATTTTGATGATAATAATGAATTTTTTGCTCGGTATGATTGCAGCTTCCCTTCATAAGGGAAAAACCTTCCATGAGCTTGCGCAAGGTTATCCCACTCGTGATGAAGCTGCCCGTGAGATAACAACTGAACCAACAGAGAAAGAATATTATTATTTAGGTAAGTCTATCGTTAAACTAATGTTTCTTTTTTTTATTGCGTCCCTAATATTAACTTTCCATCATGGTTTGAGATGGTATTATGCAATTGGGTTATCTGTGTTGATAGGCTGGTTAGGGCCATTACTATGGGCAATTCCTTTTTGGTTTTTTTTATGGAAGCATGGAGCAAAATTAAGACGTCAAGCAAAAGAATAAGTTTGGTAAAGATAACAATTCAATTTCATTATATAACAGTAGCTAAAAGGGAGATCAAAGATTTCCCCAAATTGCCTTTGGCAACTTTTTTTATCGGCAAAACGTTGGGGTAAATTGAAAAGAAAACACATAACAATTCACTACAGCGGATTTTGCTCCGCGCTTCGCGCGGTTCAAAACTGCATATTCCGGAGTACTTCTACCACTAATTCCGGAAAACTTCTACCACCCATTCCGGTCAACTTCTACCACCTAATCCGGTAACTTCTACCAGTCCAAAAGAGCAAATCAACGAAATATAAAATAGCTTTTAATGCC
>JAUVLC010000167.1 GCA_030595925.1 Clostridia bacterium
AGCTTTGTGTCCCACCTTTACAGATGGTTTACCTTTGTCGATATATAACTTCTACTTCCATTTTAATATATCACAAACTTACTTATTTATCCATGTGATTTTGGTCACTTTATTAAAAAAACCTATTTATAATACGGAGCATACTTAGTTTGGTATCTTATTCCAACTCAAATTTTATGGGCAATCGGACTCTTACCGGTACGGGCTTTCCGGCTTTTAGGGCGGGTACAAATTTTACCTGTTTTATTGCCTTAAGTGCTGCCTGATTAAAACCATATTCCGCCCCTTTAACAATCCTGGCCTCCATTACCAAACCGTTTTCATCGATATCAATTTCAACAATTATAGAAGATTCAATCCCCAATCTGCGGGCGGACGGAGGATACTCAGGATTAATCCAGACTTTTATTTTTGGCAGGGTATTAACTTCAAATATAGGCAGATAAATATTAGCTTTTTTAACTGCGGTTAAAGGGACAACCTTTCTCTCAATATAAACAGGTTCTTTATTTTCTTCAACTTCCGTTTTTGCCTCAATTTTTATTGCATCGGTTTTTTCCGTTTCTGCTTCTACATTAAGCATGTCAATTTGGGAAGCAGGCATAGCCACCTCTGTAACTACAGGGGAATAAGACAACAGAGTTAAAACGGAAAAATGTAATAAGAACGAAAAAATAAAAAATTTATTTTCCTGAAAAAACACCCGTCTGTCTCTTAACGGCAAAAGAAAGATTCTCATAATTATTCTCTTTTAATAATTCTATAATTTTATAAATTATTTTAAAATCAGTCTCTTTATCGGCACTAATAACACATTGTTTTCCCGGCAACAAAATGCTTCTTAACTCTCCTAAATCACATTTTTTTTTATTATATACAACTTCATTATCGGGAGTAACAAAAATCTCTACATTTCCTGTCTTTTTTATCCGGTCAAATTGGTTGGATTCAGGCAAAGATAATTTCAACAAAGGAGTTTTTTGAGTAGAACTACTTATAATTAAAAATATAAGTAACAAAAAAGCGATATCCGCCATAGTTACAAAGGGAACAATTATATTAATTTTATACTGTTTTTCAATTTTCATTTTTTATCCAGTGGTTTAATAGAAATTTTTATATCTCCTGCTTTTTTTACCGCCTGAAAAATATTTATGAATTTTTCGTATTTTAAATCATCACTAAAATAGACAATGGCTATATTCCTTTTGGTAGCTCTTTTCATTGCTTCCAGAACAACATAAATTTCTGAGTAGTCAATTTTTTCTTTGTTTATGATTAAAAAATCGTTATATGCTTTTATTTCAATAAATTCCCGTGCAGTCAATTTTAAAGTTTTACCGGATTTTTCCGGCAACTTAAAAATAATTCCGGTTCTTTCAAAAAAGATAGCCGTTACAATAAAAAATATAATCAATAAAAAAGCAATATCCGATTGAGCAGAAGCAGGAATATTGGTGTTTAATTTAAAGTTGTTTTTCAATTTCATTTTATTAAGTTTTTATTTAAAATTTGGTTAACTACTTTTTCTACGTCAGCGACAAAATTAGCAATTTTATGTACGAAATAATTGTACATAGCAATGGAAGGAATAGCAATTATCAGTCCATAAGCTGTGGTGGTCAGTGCCGTATAAATACCTCCGGCAACTAATTGGGCAGAAACTTCATCCGCTGCGGCAATATTACCAAAAGCCTTAATCATTCCGGCTACAGTCCCTAAAAAACCAATTAAAGGAGCAATTGAACCAATGGTAGCTAATATGTTCAGCCCGCGGCCCAGTTCGTTTACTTCAATCGCACTGGCCCGTTCTACCCTCCGTTCAAATTCAGCCATATCAATTCCTTCATGAAACCCTTTATTTAAAACCTTAGCTACTTGATGATTGGTATTATTAAAAAATTCCTTTACTTTATGAAAATTATTTTCTTCCAACAATAATTCCCATTGCGGAAAAAAAGATTTCGTATTAAGTTTTGCTTTAAAAAAAGAATAAAATTTTTCCAGTATAAAACTCACTGCCAGAAAAGAAAGAATAAGTAAAAACCACATCCATATCCCTCCCAATCTAAATAATCCCCATAAAGAAGCAGCATTTCTTTCTGCCGCATAAAGCGGAGTGGGAAAAATCAAGAAAACAAAAAAAACATATTTTTTCATTGGTATCCATCCTAAAAATTTATTTTTAACCCGGCAATAATCATAAACGGAAAATAATAAGACGTTTCTTTTTTGCTATAATTATCTACGTAATAATAGCCGGCAACATTCTTGCGGCAAAAGAGATTAATAAATTCAAAATAAACTTCTGCCGGAAAAGGTTCTAATTTAAATTTATGAATAAATTTTAAATCAAAGCGATGATAATCAGGAAGCCGTTCACTGTTATATTCTTCTTTTATAGGTAAATACACAATACTGCCCTCACTATTAACAACTCTATGAGCTCCTGAGATTTCCGTATAAGGGGTTCCGGTATGAAATTCCCACCCCGAATAAACCGCCCATTTGGAAGAAATTTCATAATTAGCAACCAGAGAAATAGTATGCCGCTGATCAAAATCAGGATAATACCACTCCTTTATTTCTATATTATCTTCGTTATAGATATCAAAAGGTTCACTGCGAGTGGTTATTTTCCTTTTACTGACTGCATAAGTATAAGCCAGCCAACCGTCGAGTTTACCAATAGTTTTTTTCTCAAGCAAAGTTTCAAACCCATAAGCATAGCCAATACCGCCGTTAATAAAATTTTCCGCCGGGTCATCAATAATTAAATCTTCATAATCTTTATAGAAAACATTATTTTTCAGGATATAATCCGGCGCAAGTTGATTTTCCAGTCCTACAATATAATGAACGGCTTTTTCCGGACGCACACCCGGATTTCCTTCCTCTTCGTCATATACTTTAATATCGGTATTACTATATTGATAATAAATCCCCCACCCTAAATTAAAAAACATGTTTCCCGAAACTTTTTTTCTTAAGCCAGTTCTCGGAGAAACAGGATTATGAGGGGATACATCCAGTGTCTCACAACGAACACCGGCACTAACGGTAAAATCATCCTTTATTAATTCTATCTCATCCTGCAGATAAACTCCGTGATAGGTAAAACCCCCGTCATATTTAAAATCATGCACTGTCGTTTCTATCTCACCGGTAATCTTTGTTTCCCTGGTATACCCCTCCATTTCAAAGTCTTCCTCAAAACAGTATCCTATATATCCCAGAGAAAGGGAATTATATTGGTCAGGACTGTAATCCCAATCATTTCTAAATTGAAATATACTACTAATTCCCTGATGTGTACTCGGCGACTCTGAGTTAGTAAATTCATGAGACCCTTTATTATAACTATGGGCAAAAGTACTTTTTGTTTTTACTTTTTCATCAATAAAATATTCCCACTGGAGACTGTTAATTAAATCCCGATTACCATAAGTAAACTTGTCTCCTTCATCAAGCGTTTCTGACCGCTTTGCTTCTTCCTCGCTAAATTCCCAGGTAAGCCCGTCTGAAGAAAAAAATGCATTATAACTTAATCTGTGTTTTGAATTTATTTTACTATATAATTTTAAATGCACATCATCAAAAAAAGGATACTGTACTCCTTCTTTATCGGAAAATAAATTTAAAATTAAATCGTAATGGGTTCTTCTCGCTCCTAAAATAAAAGAAGATCGCTCCCACAAATTCAAAGGTGATTCCAATTCCAGGGTGGCCCCGGTAACCGATAAATCAAAAAACCCTTTTACTTTTTCAAAATTCCCTTCTTTTATTTTTACATCAATAACCCCTGAAGTAGCCATTCCATAAATTGCCG
>JAUVLC010000063.1 GCA_030595925.1 Clostridia bacterium
TTTTTTTTGCCTTTTTTACCTCCGGGGTGAATTTCCTTTTTTAACCATCCTTCCATCCATCTTTCCCTGCAAACTTTGGGGTAAAGTGATTTTTAATTTCTTGTTTCTTCGACGCTATTTTTACAGCGCAAATAGCTCAACTTCTTAAAGAAAAGTCAGCCTCAGCGTGTTATTAGAAGTTTTTATCTTTCTTTAATCCAATTGATAGCATCATTGTAGTCTTCAAATATTTGGACAATGTTGCCTGTTTGAATTTTTTTTCCTTGTTTCCAAAGATTATTCCATTCAGATAGAAATTTTACAACAATTACTGATTCTCCATTTCCAATTCTGTTTTTATTTTTTATATGAAAATTTCTTATTTTTTCCAAATCATCGACAAAGGTGTTTTTAAAATTTAAGTTTCGATGGTCAAAAAGAACATTGTTGTTTGGAATGTATTCCGGATGTTTTAATAATTCTTTCGCCATAAAAATGAAAGCATCGCCAGTCATATTACCGGTTGTTTTGACAATATAAAAATTATCTGAATTTAAATATTCAATATCGTATTTCATTTTTAATTCTAACATTATACATTATCTGGTTACTCTATTTTTACAAAACTATATTACATACTATAAAATAAAAGAGTTACTGTCAACTTTTTTATTTTTTCTCTCTTGCCCGACGACAAAACATTTGATATTTCATAATTGTACAGTGGATGCATAAATCAAGGGAGAGGCTTGGGAAAAACTTTTCTCATGCGCCCAGAGCAGTTTGTTTATTTAAATTCTTTTCCTGACCAAAATAGCCTTTCAACTTTTATCTTCGAAGGAAACATACGCTTTAGGATTCCTTTTTTTTCTTGGAATGGAATAATCACCGAGCTATCCTCATTGTCATTAACATACTGTATACTCGCACGAACAGGTTTCTTCCTTTCGTACCTTATTTCAATAACAACCCTGTCTTCAAGCACATCTTTGATAAATTCGATCGCACTTGTTATTGCTTGTTCTTCGGCTTCTTGTTTTGTAAGGTTATCATCAAGACATGTCTCAAAGTGCGAATGAAACAACTCTCCAATTTCGACAGTTACCTCGTCTACATACAACCAAATGCGGATGTCCCCAACCCGAAGATTTTTGGCTGAAATAGATACTTCAAGTTGATCCGTAAATTCTGAGTGACTTTAGGGGACGTTGCGTCCTTTCGGAACTAATTATTATTTGAGTCATATAGGGGGACATTGTTAAATAGTTAAAATGTTATTAAAAATACTTTTTACCCCTGCATCCTTCTCTATTATTTTCTTCCCTCGATCATATGCTATACTTATACTGGCACTGCTCCCCAAAATACCTTTACCCGATGTATGATATCAAAGCTCCGGCTTTAGCTGTTTTTTAACCCCTACTATTTCCTTTTAATTCTACTACCCCAACTACTTATTTTTTGGCTATCAGATTGATTAACTCTTTGAGCAAGGATATGTCAATAGTTATTTAACTACTTAACAACGTACTCCTTTTCCTCCTTAGACTACCTTGCAAAAGCACCCAAAACAGAAAACAATAAGACAAAGATTAACATTTGAACAATCCAACCAATCACACAAACCCCTACAGCCTGTAATGTGCTTTTATAATCAAGGGCTTGTCTGACTGCAATCACCATTGCCACCAGCATCCAAATTGAGGCAATTAGAAAAACGATTTTTGCCAGCCCCGGGATAATACCCAGTATCCGAATTAACCCGGGAGCACTCGAAAAACCAATAGTTCGCAATAACTCACTGTGAGTTGCTTCGGTCTGTGGCTCCGGAAGGAATCTGGTACCAATAAAATAAGTGAGATATGCCCAAACATACCATCCAATAAGAGCTGCGATTGTTCCCGACAGAATCCCGCCAAGTCCTCCCATTGAAAGACTTCCTACGCCAGCCGCCAGACTGGAGAGAACAACAACCCCCATAGCTTGCCCTAATGCACTCTTGTCAGCTTCAACTTCTTCATACAGATTAACATCCAGTTTAGCAGCACGAATAATACGGCCTTTAAAATCAGTCATTTTATCCTCCTTAAAAATAATATTTTTTTACCCCTTCTATTTCCTTTTAATTCTACTACCTCATCTACTAATTTTTTTGATATCAGATTGATTAAGTCTTTAAGCAAAGATATGTCAATAATTATTTAACTATTTAACAACGTCCTCTTGGGGACTTTAGGGGACGTTGCGTACTTTAGGAACTAATTATTATTTGGGGAAACTTGGAAAACATTGCTTAAAGTTTTACAGTTATTGAAGTATCTGTTTTTCAAGCCCTTTTTCCCGACACAAAATCCTTCCTTTTTCTTTTGTTATACTTATCGCTCCTGAGCCAATCCCTAATAATTTTCCTAACTTCTCACCGGATTCTTCCAAATATTTACTCGCCAAATACACTAATATATTTTTCGCCCTCCCCATACTTTAAACCTTTGAGTAATGTCCCCTATAGTAAAAATAGGTATTTCTTTTTTTGAATTAACTTTTTTTATATCGGGTACTTCTACCTAGACCAAGCCGTTCGATTCTTTTAAGACGCAAAAGCCTATTTAATGCCTGGTTTACTGTGGGACGAGCAATTTTTGTCTTTTTTGCAATCTCTCCAGGAGAAGCTTCCTCTACAGATTGTAAATAGTTCCATACCGCTAATTGCTTAACAGATAATAGTTTTTCGATATTTTCTTTAGAAAGTAATTCCATAGCCATCTTAGATTGTTTCAATATGACGGAAAAAAAGAAGTCCAACCAAGGGACAATTTTTGCCTTTTTAGTCTTTAGGGTTTTCTGGCTCTTGCGCAAAGCCATATAATAATCAGGTTTATTATCTTCTATCAATTTTTCATGAGACACGTACGGTATATATAAATACTCGGCCTTAAGCAAAAGCATGTTGGTAAGTATCCGCGACAAACGACCATTACCATCCTGAAAAGGATGGATATTGAGAAATTCTACAAGGAAATTCCCGATAATAAGTAAAGGGTGATATTTTGCTTCTTTCAATGCACACTGCGTAGCTTCCACTAATTCCTGCATTTCTTTAGGAGTTAGGTAAGCAGGAATAGTATCAAATAAAATTCCTGCGGAATTTCCGGTTTCATCAATCATCATTACTTTATTTTCGCGTTTCTTATAATTGCCACGGTGGAATTTATCTTTTTCTACATATTTTAAAAGTTCTTTATGAAAATGTTTAATGGTACTTTCAGACAATTTTAAGTTCTTCCATGAATCAAATACATTCTGCAGTAATTCGTAATATCCTTTTACCTCCTGTTTATCTCTATCCCGGAATTTCTGAATAGAAATACCTCGTATAAGTTTTTCCACTTCTTCATCAGACATTTGGGCTCCTTCTATACGGGTGGAAGCACCTGTTGAAGTCACAAGGACAGACCGTTTAAGACGACCTAATACCTGGGGGCTTAATTTAGCTCCGGCAATCCATTGTCCCTTTAGCTCGTCAATTCGGGCAATCTTTGTCCACATTTCTACAGGAATATTTTGTAATCTTTGCATAAAATTATTCATATTTTTCACAAAAAACAATCTTATATTTTAACTATATAAGATTATATAAGATTAATTTTGTACTGTCAAGAAAAAGAAAAACTTCCCGGGCTGGTCAATGTTGATAACAAAGCTCTTTTACTAAAATATTATAGTGGTTCTATCCTTTTAACTCAAAAAAAATAAAACCTCTCTCTTTATTTTGCTGAACTTTGAAACTTTAAACAATGTACTCTATACCTAATAATCATCAACGTAATCATCAACCAATTAGACAATAAGGGGACTTGGGGAACATTGCTTAAAGTTTTAAAGTTATTGAAGTATCTGTTTTTCAAGCCCTTTTTCTCTACACAAATCCTTCCTTTTTCTTTTGTTATACTTACCTGCCTGTCCGCCAATCTTTAAGGCGGGTCCACCAATCCTTAAGGATGATCGCTCCTGAGCCAATCCCTAATAATTTCCCTAACTTCTCACCGAATTCTTTCAAATATTTACTCGCCAAATACACTTCTCGTTTTTTTATCCATACTTTAAAACTGTAAGCAATAACTCTCTACTGTTTTTTAACGGCCGAGCCCACCTGTATTTTGAAGCGTTAGTGGGAAAATCCAAGGTACAACGATTTGTTGTGTCTTAATATTGTTTTACTTCTGCATATAAATTTATCAGGGCTTCTCTTCTCAATCTAAATTTTGTCCCGTGATTATGTCCCGTTCTTGCATCAAAATCTATGTATAGATCTCCATTTTCAATGGCCTTAATGAATCTATTAATATCAAGTTTTTTCAGCATAAAAATATCTTGATAATGAAAATGTAATTTACCATTAAATTTCTTAGACTCTGCCCATACGAAAAAGCAATTATGTAACTTTGTGCCTGCTTTATGAAATAAATCATCAAATCCCCAGTATGGTTGAGGCTTTAGTTTTTTATCTGTTAGGCTTACCGCCCATTCCGTATGGGTTTGAATGTCAATTTTTTTATAGTTAAAATCAACCAAAATCTTTTTATTACTTCTATCAACTTTTACAGAGAATCCTCTGTTAGAGTATCCACGAGCACTTATTGTTTGTCTAAAACTTTTTTCGTTATCTGAATATTTGTTATTCGATTCTTGATGTTGCCAGCCAAAATCAGGCAGCAAAATTGATGGAACAAATTTGTAAGCACGTGGTGAAGGCTCCATATGAAATAATGTGATTAATGATGTTGTATCCTTCTTTTGAGCTTTTAACTCCCATTCGGTCGCATTTGGTAACGGTAAATTATTTTCTTCTATACCTAATAAGTCTTCAAGTGTATTTCCAACGCCACCATCATTATTTTTTCGTCCGGTCGGAATCCATCCTTTTTGACGTATTTCGACTAATGCACTGATTAGACTATCTTTTGTATATGTTTTCATTTGGTCTCCAGTGTACATCAAACAAAGTTGCCTGTTTGGGTTCAGATTTCGTCGTTTTTTTGTCTCTGATTATTGACCGTGGATTTTCAAGTCGCTGTAATGCCATTTCACAATATTCAGGGGAAATATCTATACCAATAAAATTTCTTCCTAAATTTTTTGTAGCTAATGCAGTAGTGCCTGAACCCATGAAAGGGTCAAGTATAATTTTTGCAGTTGTTGATGAAATAATTCTCTCTATCAAATCAAGAGGAAAAGGAGCAGGGTGTTTATTTTTGTTTTCCTGACCAAATTCCCAAACATCACCATAAGCATTGGCTTTTTTTGCTAATTTGAATTTTGGTTTTGCTATAAGATATATAACTTCATAGTTTGGCAAAAAATAACCAGGATTAAAATTTATTCCACCTTTCCGTTTCCATATGATAATTTGCCTAACAGGGAAACTATAGACAATATCATTTCTATCTTGTAATAAACCAGCTTGCACCCGCCACTTGTGATTATAAAAAATTGCACCGTCGTCAGGAATGATACGTAACATCTCTGACAAACATTCTCTTTGCCATACCACATATTCCTCATGTGGCATATTATCGCTGTAATGAGAATAGCCATTAATTAACGCTGCATTTGACCACTTTCCACCTCTACCATTCTTCATCCCGTTACCTGTTGAGTTTTTAAGATTATATGGTGGTGATGTCACAACCAAATCAACACTGTCATCAGGCAATTGCTTCATAACATCAATAACATTACCACAAATAAATTGATTTACGAAATCATCAGGATAATGTAACTTTTTAATTTTTGTCATTTGTTTCCTCTTGCATATAACTTTTTACACATAACATTATAATTATCTGCTTACTCTATTTTAACAAAACTACACCATATTATTATAAAAAACAAAGAAGCTCCTGTCAACTCTTTTACGGATGGTTTTGAGGTTTTGAGAAACATTTCTTAAGCTTTTAATTTATTGAAGTATCTATTCCTCAATCTCTTTCTCTTTACAAAAATTTCTGTCTTTTTCTTTTGCTTTACTTATCGATCCCTTTCCTATTCTCAACAACCTTCCTGTTTCTTTCAAATATTTATTCGCCAAACAGACTAATATATTTTTCGTTTTTTTCCCATACTTTAAAATTTTAAGCAACATCTCCAATCTATTCCAAGTTTTACATGATATCTTTCCCAAACCGTATTTTCGCAATTGTATTAATTAGAACTTTAAAAGCCCTATAGAAGCTTAACGTTAACTCATAATAATTGCAATATAATTCTTTAAATTTATAGTCCCCAATATTTTCATTAAGATATTCAAGGTCTCTATAGTTAGCTTTTATCCTATACCAATAAAAAAATTCACATATTCCTATTTTGTTCGTTAATAGAAAATTGCTATGCAATTTTTTATCGACTATTTTTCTAAGATTTTTTATTTTCTTTTTTCTTTTAAATTCTTCTTGGCTATAATTCGCTAACTTTTTAATAATTTGCATATATCTTTCTTCATCATCAACATTTGTGTGTCTAATATTTGCTCCTGACTTGAATTTCCATTTTAAGATATCATAACAGGTATAAAGTTTATTAAATTTCCTCTGGCTAAACACCAGTTTCCCATCTTCAACATATTTCTTAAACTCTTCAATTATCTTTCCATGAGAAGAGTTAAAAGATTCTTTATTACCCGTTATTAAGTATTTAAATATTAAACACATATTATACAATAAATAATATGCCTTCACTGAAATCCAGGAAACGCACACAATCGCATATTCTGGACTATCTAAAATGGCATTATATTCTATTTCTAATCCTCGCAAAGTTAATTTTATTAGATTTAATTTCTTATCAATAAAGTTAGTATGGGAAATTTTACTTTTTATGTTTTTTGTGTAGTTTATTTTAAGATCATTCGCCATACCGTTAAGATGCTCGACATAGTTTGCATGTGTAATAAAATCGGGGGGATTATTTTTAGCATATTCTTCGTCCATTTTCTTACAATCTGTGATAACTTTCATTACTGCTTCCTTTTTTTAGGACGACTTGAGGGACATTGCTTAAAGTTTTAAAGTTATTGAAGTATCTGTTTTTCAAGCCCTTTTTCCCTACACAAAATCCTGCCTTTTTCTTTTGTTATACTTACCTGCTTGTCCGCCAATCCTTAAGGTGGATTGCCCCTGAACCAATCCCTAATAATTTTTCTAACTTCTCACCGGATTCTTTCAAATATTTACTCGCCAAATACACTTCTCGTTCCTTTATCCATACTTTAAACCTTTAAGCAACATCCCGCATAATTAGCTTTTCTCTCGGTCTGTCATCTAACGGCCACGCGATTATTCCAGATAATTTTTTACTTTTTGTTTTTGTCATACACCCATAGCCTTTAAAATACTATTTAACTCATTAACCTGATTTCTTTTTTTATTAAGCATTTCTTTAGAAAATAACCGTTCATACGATCGTTTATCTGTCTTTTTATCTGATGCTAAATACGTTGTTTCAAATATACTTTTGCATTGATCACTATTATTGTTCCCGAGATTATCCAAAACAGACAAAAACAAACCCTCTATGCAAGGCGTTGATTTCAACATTTCTATTTTCGGCTTCCGTTTCATTCGAGAAAGTAACTTCTTGTCAGCTCTTAAAGGTATATCCGCATCAATCAAAACAAAACATTTATCATAACCTCTGTTTCCGCACAACCTGATAGCTTTTTCTACGACATTTCGTGGAGATCCGCCGGACCCACATTCAACATTTACGGATATATCCATATCCCTCGTTATATATAATTCTTTTACATATCGCAGAAAGGCTTTTTCTGTTGAGCCTTCACCAACAATTAAAACTGTTTTCTTTGTACGTCTGGCTGGTCTTTTTCGCAAGGCTACCATTAGGACTCCTTTTAAATATTTGGTACCGCACCGTAAGCACCAGCCATGTATTTAGCGTAAATATTATCGTCCCGACGTATGCCTTTTAATTCATCCAGCCTATACATTTCGCTTTTACACTCTTTATTTTTTTCCACTAAAATCACCTGTTCTTTTTCTAAGTGACTTAAAATTTCAAGAGAATGAGTCGTAAATAAAAGTTGAGTGTTTTTCGGATTTGTCACCGGATTGCCAAACAATTCAATAATTCTTGGTAAAGTATGCGGATGTAAATCTATTTCCAACTCATCAATAATCGCGATTCCGCCTTGCTCTATCGCGGGCAGAAGAAAATGTAATAAAACAAACATGTTCTTTGTTCCGCTTGATTCAAAGGCAAAAGGAAGTTGATATTTTTTGCCGTTTATTAAATGGATACCATAAGGCAAATATATTTTTTTTGTTTCTCCTGTCGTAGCATTCTGAGCTTCTCCCTCTCTAATTCCGATGTCTTCTAATCCAAGATCAATATCTTTCAGAAAACGAATTGCTTTTCCAAATAAGTTTTTATTTTTATTATACTCTTCAGCCGCTTGAAAAAGACCTTGCTCCTCCAAAGAAACTGTATCCCACGATTTCCCCATTCGATTGACATTGCTAATAATCTTTCTCCAAAAAGCGGATATATCCGTAAGAAAATCATTTTTAATAGCGACAGATGCCGCTACAAGAGAAACATTTTTTCTCAGAATTTCTTTAACCACTTCTGTTTTTAAATTGATCCGTTGCGATATCTCAGACTTCTGAGTAGTCTCATTCCATATCCGTTTAAATAAGTAGTTAAAATGATTTGTCTTTTTATCTTTTTTATACAATTCTTCCTTAATAACATGGGTCCGGCATAAATGAAGCAAGTACTTATAAGTTTCTCCCTTGTGTTCAAACACTATTTCAAACTCAGAAGGTTTATCTTTATTCTCTGAAAAAGCAAAAGTATCCACAGGTATTTTTTCTTTTTCTCCCTCTAAGCCCACGAAAGAATTTCGAACAAACCAACTCAAAAAAGCAAGAGCTTTTAAAGCATTAGTCTTTCCCGAAGCGTTAGGACCGATGACCGTTGTTATCTTACTTAAACGAACACCCGCCAGACTATCGGCAAACATATTACTCTGGGTTTCTTGTCCTCTCCGAATATCCTCAAAACTAATTGCTGACTCTTCGGAAAAAGAGCAAAAATTCTTAAAAGTAAATGAATGAATCATTTTGTTCTCCTGTATTATTTGTAGGTATTGTCAAATACTTCTAGTCTAAAACCAACTAATATATATGTCTTTTAAGACGATATTATTAGTTCATATTTACTTGATTTTATTCTCTCCCCCATTTTTTACTTGAAATGTCATTAATATTTTTATTAAAATACTTCTAAAAGGAAAGGAATTTAAGCCAATGAATAAAGTTCAACGTTTTGTTATCTGGATCTGTTCTAAATTCACACGCAATCAAATAGAATCTATCATTAAAGACCTTCAAGATGTTTTAGCTAATCGCAATCCGGACATTAAACCAAAAGATGATTTTAAAGAAAAACATCCAAACTATCGTGACTTCTGCGTCGATCCTAAACCTCCTCTTATGTCTCCTAAAACTACAAAAAAATTAAATTACAAAGAACTTATTGCTGCCTTTAAAAAAAAACTGGGAAAACAGTAAAACCTATTCAAACCAAAAACCCTCATAACAAAGTTCCTAAACATTCTATTTGCAAAACTTGTTCTGCTCCCGACAAATATCTCTATTTCAATGACGGTAAAAAACGTTCTCAAATTAAATGCAAAATATGCAATACTCTTTCTCAAGTTCATTATAGAGATAGAAATAAAACTAAATATTTTTGCCCTCATTGCAACCAGGCTCTATACCTTTGGAAATCTCGTAAGGATGTTTCCATATACAAATGCGGCTATGATAAATGTTCCATTTTTTTATCTAACAAAAACAAACTTAATCTCGCTGAAAAACTTCTATCCAAAATTAAATCTTCTCAGTTTAAGCTTAGATACCAATTCCGAGAATTTCATTTCTCTAATGAACAATTAGCTCTCTCCGCCCCTGAAAAAACTTCTTCCATATTCAATATCCGTAACTCTCTTAATACCCTTTGCCTGGCTCTTTCCTTCCATATCTCTTTCGGCATCTCTGCCAGAAAAACCGCATTCATTTTAAAAAATGTTTTCTCTATCCCTGCTTCTTACCAAACTATCCTTAATTATGCTCAACAAGCAGCTTATTACTGCCATCAGTTTAATCTTCATTACAAAGGTGATATCAATGATTTCCAACCCGGTGATGAAACTTATATCAAAATCAACGGCAAACAAAATTACTTCATACCATATCGATTCAGCTTGCGATACTCTCGCTGCTACCATTGCCATGACTGAAGCTATCCGTACTGCTAAACCTGATCAGAATATTACTTTTATTACTGACGGCAATCCTTTTTATCCTTCCGGCATTCATTTTATTAATCAGTCCCTAGATAAATCCCTCTCTCTAAAGAAAGTTATCGGACTTCAAAACCTCGATTCCGAATCCGAAAAATTCAGGCCTTTTAAACAACTTATCGAGCGTCTTAACCGTACTTACAAATTTCACACCAGAGCTGCTAACGGTTTTAAATCTAAAAACGGTGCTGTTGCCCTCACCTCTCTCTTTGTTTCCTATTACAATTTTATCAGACCTCATTTCTCTCTAAATTATTCCACCCCCATACCTCTTAAGGAACTGGAAGGAATAGATACCATTCAAGCTAAATGGTCCAAAATTCTAAACATGGCTTTTGCCTTGCCTACTGCTGCTTAACTTAGAGCATTTATTCCATTCTTTTTCCAACCTGTTTTTCACTCGAGGTCTGCCTAAACAACAAATTATTTCCAGAATCGACAACCTTTTACCTTTCTGCCTATGCACGTTCGCTCGCAGACAGGTTGTGGATTTATTTTTTCTGTATTTATTTTTTCAAAGAACTTATATTTTTCTGTGTTTAGTAATTATTTCTTTTCATTTTTCTTCATACCTTTTTTGACACTACCTATTTGTAGTTGTCATAATTTAAAACTTTTATACAACAGAATAATACCATTTTAACAATATTTTGTCAATAGTTATTTTTATCTCAATCGATTTCATCGTATTTCTTACATTGTATCTAAAGAATGATGATTCTTGCCTAATGAAAAAAAATTATATTTATTTTGCCTTCTTGCAACAACAAAATAATCGATATTTGTGGAAATTTAATCGATTTTGACCTATTTTAGCGTAAAACTACTATGCACTCAATCTTATTATTATAGGGACTTAGGAAACATTGCTTAAAGTTTTAAAGTTATTGAAGTATCTGTTTTTCAAGCCCTCTTTCCTTACACAAAATCCTTCCTTTTTCTTTTGTTATACTTATTGTTCCTAATCCAATCCCTAATAATTTTCCTAACTTCTCACCGGATTCTTTCAAATATTTACTTGCCAAATACACTTCTCGTTTCTTCTGTTAAAACTTTAATCCCCCATTCCACAGCTTTTTAAAAGCATTAGACTATCTTGCAAAACCACCCAAAACAGAAAACAATAAGATAAAGATTAACGTTTGAACAATCCAACCAATCACACAAACCCCTACAGCGCGTAATGTGCTTTTATAATCAAGGGCTTGTCTGACTGCAATTATCATTGCCACCAGCATCCAAATTGCGGCGATTAGATAAACAATTTTTGCCAGTACAGGGATAATTCCCAGTATCCGAATCAACCCAGGAGCACTCGAAAAGCCAATAGTTCGCAATAACTCACTGTGAGTTGCTTTGGTCTGTGGCTCCGGAAGTAATCTGGTACCAATAAAATAAGTGAGATATGCCCAAACATACCATCCAACAAGAGCTGCGATTGTTCCCATCAGAATTCCGCCAAGTCCTCCCATTGCAATACTTCCTACGCCAGCCGCCAGACTGGAGAGAACAACAACCCACATAGCTTGCCCTAATGCACTCTTGTCAGCTTCAACTTCTTCATACAGATTAACATCCAGTTTAGCAGCACGAATAATACGGTTTTTAAAATCAGTCATTTTATCCTCCTTAAAATAATATTTTTTTTACCCCTACTATTTCCTTTTAATTCTACTACCTCAACTACTAATATTTTTGGCTATCAGATTGATTAAATCTTTAAGCAATGTTATATCAATAGTTATTTAACTTTTTAACAACATCCCCCTCTTTTTTCTTAGATTTTTAATTTTTACTTCTAAAAAAATTTTTCTATTTTATGGTAAATATTTTTATAAGTCCGAATATTCCTCCAAGTATGAATACAAGACCAACGATCCAAATTATTACCATAAGAGTTTTATGATTAAATACTTTTAGTTTACCTTTATGATAAAGAGGATTTTTCATGAAAATTTTTTCAATTTTTAATCTCCCAAAGATAAGTAATGCTCCAAAAAATATTCCTACAAAATTTTCTATCAAAACTGAATTATATTCCATTGTCTTAAATGTTTTATCCTAACATTATAATTATCTGGTTACTCTGTTTTCACAAAACTACATTATATTAGTGTAGAAAAAAAAGGGGGGTAGTGTCAAGTTTTTTATTTTTTTCTCTTGCTCGACGATAAAAGATATGATATTTAATAGTTGTATAGTGGATACATAAATTGATAAAGGGGTTATTAAAATGGATTTTAAGTTAAAGTAGGAATTCAGTCAGGTCTTTATAATTAAAACCGATACTTTTTTTTCGACGGGCGTCATGCTCCAGAAGCAGACAAGTAGCCTGCGGAAAATCTCCGACGATAACGCAACCTAAAGGTTGCGGCTACCACAGAAAAATATTATTGTCGGAAAATGGATTCCCGATAAAAGATTTCGGGAATGACAAAGCCAAAAACGACAGTTATGACACAATTTGTTCGCAGGAATGACAAAAAAGAACAAGAAATACAGTTCGGCAACAGGCTTATATTTTACATTATAAAATCTGATGAGAAATAATAATTGCTTCGGCAATTTCCTTCATTGACTTTCGGTTATCCATACTTTTTCTCTGTAACCGGCGAAAAGCTTCTTCTTCGGTTAAACCGTTTTCTTTCATCAAAATTCCTTTTGCTCTTTCCACTAACTTACGTGTTTCCATCTCTTCCTGAATAATTTTTGTTTTCACCATCAACTGAGCATTTTTAATCACAATAGCTGCCTGATTAGCCACGGCAATAAGAGTATCTGTTTCACTTTTAGTGAATTTATGAGGTTTGGATGTATAACTGTTTATTACCCCGATTACCCGTCCTTTAACGCTTAAAGGAATACTCAAAAGCGAACATAAATTCTCAGTTACTGCTATGCTCTTATTAATAAATCGGGAATCTTTTTTTACATCAACAGTCTGAATAGGCTTGTTTTCTTTAGCTACTTGACCGGAAACTCCCTCACCTAATTTTATGTGGGGTTTTTTATTGTAAGCTTCACTGACCGAATGACTTGCCCGAATAATTAATTCTTTTTTTTCTTCATCTAAAAGCATCAAAGAACATATTTTCGAACCCATTACTTTAGCCGTCACAGTAACAATCAAACGCAATATATCATCAAGATAAAGATCAGAAACAATCGTTTTACTGACTTCCTGAATGGCTTTAAGTCTTTTAGCATATATTGATTGCTTTTTTTTAGTTGTAGTCATATCGGTTTTTTTTAAAGCAGTGGAAGATATTTTTCCAGCTCGAAAGAAGTAATCTGAACTCTGTAATCTTCCCATTCTTTCTTTTTATTAAGGATAAAACGCAGAAAAAAAGGTTCTTTCGTATTTAAGTTGCAAGTCTTGGATTAAGCAACCCACAATGTTGATGAATCTTTAGTTTGAAATAATCTATATCCCGATATCCATAGGCCATTCTTTTTAACCGTTTAATCTTATTGTTAAAGCCTT
>JAUVLC010000127.1 GCA_030595925.1 Clostridia bacterium
TTTGAAAATTTTTTTGACCAGGAAATGAAAAGGAATAGACGGAAAGAAATTCCTTTTAGTCTTTTTATTATAAACATTGATAATTTTTGTAAAATAAGTAATAAATCCGGCTTTCGCCAAAGTGATGAAATTTTGAAGAAAATTGGTAACTTATTGAAAAAAAATATGCGAAAAATTGATTGTGTTGCCCGGTTGGGTGAAGATGAATTTGGAATAATCCAGATAGGTGTGAATAGTAAAGAAATAGAAAGGGAAGGATTGAAGATAAAAAAGGTAATTGAAGAATATCCATGGAAAATTAAAGGTGAAAAACTTACCTGTAGTATAGGGTGTACGGTATATCCGGAAAAAGGAAGGGAAAAGGAAAAATTAATAGCACAGGCACGGAAGGCAATGGTTTTGGCAAAAAAGAAAGGGAAAAATAGAGTTTGTTTTTATTCAGAAGAAATAAAAAAATATCAGGAAATATAGTTTTCGGCTTATAGTATGAAAATTGAGCGGAGTCTTTAAAATATTAATTTTTAGGATGAATGTTGAATTAAAATGAATTGGAATCAGAAAGTAAAAAAGGCTAAAGAATATATTTTAAGTAAGAATGGAATTAATCCGGAAGTAGGATTGATTTTGGGTTCAGGATGGGAAGGACTGGATGAAAAAATTAAAAAAAAGGTAAAAATTCCTTATAATGATATTCCCTTTTTTCATTCTCCCGGAGTAAAAGGGCATAAGGGGGAATTAATTTTAGGTGAATGGCCGGGAGGACGAAAAAACAGAAAAGCTGGAAAGAAAGTGTGTATAATGCAGGGAAGGATTCATTTTTACGAAGGGTATTCAATGCAGGAAATTGCCTATCCGGTAATGGTAATGAAAGCCCTGGGGGTAAAAATTTTGATTATAACTAATGCCAGTGGTGCTGTTAATGAAAGTTTTTCCTGCGGTGATTTAGTATTGATTTCCGACCATATAAATTTGATGGGTAGTAATCCTTTAATTGGTTGGGATGCAAAACGCGTACGATTTTTAAATTTGAGCAATGTTTATGACGAAAAATTAATAAATTTAGCTAAAATTTGTGCTAAAAGAAAAAAAATAAAAATAAAAGAAGGAGTATATGTTGCTACTTCCGGACCTGCTTATGAAACACCGGCGGAAATTAGATTAATGTGTCGTTTGGGAGGAGATCTGGTAGGGATGTCTACTGTTCCGGAAGTGATTATGGCCGGATATCTGAAAATGAGAGTTCTGGCTGTTGCTTGCATAGCTAATGTTAATGAAAGCAAGGGGGAAAAGATTTCCCACCGGAACATAATAAAAAATATGCATAAATTCAGGAAAAATTTAGTAAAATTAGTGGAAGAAATTTTATTTCGGATTTAATTTTTCGCAGCTTGCTGCGTGGTAGTGATTTGGAGATGGTTTTTGTTTAAAAAAAGAAGGGGGGAAAGTATGCAAATACTTAGTCTTCTTAGCAAAAAAAGAAGCGGAGGAACTTTAAGCAAAGAGGAAATAGAATATATAGTAAATGGATTTGTGAGAGAGGAAATTCCTGATTATCAAATGGCATCTTTAATGATGGCTATTTTCTTAAAAGGGATGAGCAAAGAAGAAATTATTCATTTTACTCAAGCACTTGCTTTATCAGGAGAAGTAATAAACTGGACAGGAATTGAGGGGAAGAGAATAGATAAACATTCTACGGGCGGGGTAGGAGACGGAACGTCTCTGATTCTTGCACCTTTAGTTGCTGCAGCGGGAATTTCCGTTCCTATGATTTGTGGTAAAGGGTTAGGTCATACGGGAGGAACAGTAGATAAATTAGAATCCATCCCGGGGTTTAAGACAAATTTGCCTATACGGCAATTTATTGAGCAGGTGGGGAGAATAGGAATTGCAATAATCGGACAAACTAATCAGATTAATCCTGCCGATAAAAAGATTTATGCTTTGCGTAATGCTACGGCAACGGTTGAGTCTATACCGCTGATTGCTTCCAGTATTATGAGTAAAAAAATAGTAGAGGGAGTGGAAGGTTTAATTCTGGATGTAAAAATAGGAAGAGGGTCTTTTATTAAAAAGAAGACAAGGGCTAAGAAATTAGCTGCTTTTATGGTAGAAATAGGAAAGGTTTTTGGGATAAAAACGATAGCTTTAATAACTAATATGGACCAACCCCTGGGAGAGATGATAGGTAATGCCTTGGAAGTAAAACAGGCTATAGATATTTTAAAAGGAAAAGGACCCCGTGATATAAAAGAGTTGGTCTTTCATTTAGGCAGTTTAATGTTAATGACCGGAAAGAAAGTTAGAAATATTAAAGAAGGTGAAAAAGTTTTAAAAGAATTAATAGAAAAAGGAAAAGCATTGGAAAAGTTTAAAGAGATGGTAATAGCACAGGGAGGGGATGGTCAAATAATAAATAATCCGGATAAAATTTTACCCCGGGCTAAAAAAAGAATAAAAATACAAACACTGGAAAGCGGGTATCTGCAGAGTATGGATGCCCGGGAGATTGGAATTGCTACTATGCTTTTAGGAGCGGGCAGGGAGAAACTGAATGACCAGATTGACTATGCCGTGGGAATACAATTACATAAAAAAGTAGGAGATAGGGTAGAAAAAGGAGAACCGGTGGCTACTTTTTATGTTAATAATGAGAAAAAATTACCCCTGGCACAAGAAATGTTTTTATCAGCCTGCAAAATTGACCGGAAGAGGGCCAGAAAAATTTCCTTAATCTATGAGGAAATAAGATGAATTGGCCGATTAAAAAATGGGTTTTAAAAAGGCCTGATAAAAAAATAGTAGAAAAAATTGCAGATAAACTAAATATTTCCCCGGTTATTGCCCGTATTTTGGTAAATCGGGGAGTAAAAACAATAAAAGAAGCTAATGATTTTATTAATTCCGATATTTTAGATATATATTCGCCTTTTTTATTGACGGATATGGAAAAAGCGGTAGAAAGAATAAAGAAGGCGATAAAAAATAAAGAAAAAATACTTATTTACGGGGACAGGGACGTAGATGGTATAACCAGTGTGGGAATAGTAAAAAAGTTTATTGATGGTGTAGGTGGAAAGACAGTTTACTATATACCATCCGAAGAAGGATACGGAATCTTTAAAAATATTCTGGAAAAGTATAGTCATGAGGGAATTAGCTTAATTATTACGGTAGATTGTGGAATAAATGCGATAGAAGAAGTTTCCTATGCCAAAAGCTTAGGAATGGAAGTAATAATAACCGATCATCATCAACCCTTAGAAATTTTACCTTCTGATGCTCTCGCGATAATAAATCCCAAAAGAGAAAATTCTTCGTACCCTTTTAAATCAATAGCAGGATCAACGGTTGCTTTTAAACTTTGTCAGGCTTTTTTGTATTCAAATGGAAAGGAGTATATTAAAGAATTAATAGCAATAGCAGTTAAAAAAAATGATTCTTCTCTTCAAGCAGGGGAAGGAGAGAATTTTGAAATAGGAGCGGTAAAGCTAAAAAATGGATTGACTGTAGATACATTTAACGGTAAGTATGAAAAAGGTAAAATTTCTTCGAATAAAATGGTAGAGAATTTTTTGGATTTTATAAAAGAAAAACCATTGATTGTTTATAATGAAACAGAAAATTTTAAATTTTTAAAAGAACAAATAGAAAAAATGTCAGGTAAAAAAATAAAGAATCAGATAGTGGATGTTTTAAAAATGAGTTATGCTCATCCACAATTGAAATCTGATGACTTAATTTTTAGCCCGGAAAAACTGGTAAATACGAATTTGAAAACCGATGTTCAAAAACATAGTATGCTCGAGGAACATAATTCCTTAACAGATGCTTTATCCATAGCCGGAATGTTTTATAAGCTTTTTTCTATATCTAATTTTCGTATGAACTTTTTTATCAAAGAATATGTTGATTTGGTTGCTTTAGGTCTTGTTGCGGACCATATGCCCTTAATTGATGAAAATAGAATTATTCTTAAATATGGATTGAAACGGATAAAGCGTACTAAGAAAAAAGGATTAAAAGCAATTCTTGAAAAATGGAATATTGATGATATTCCTACTATTGAGGATATTTCCTGGTATATTGCACCTTTTCTAAATGCGGCAGGAAGAATGGGGCAGGGACATTTAGGCGTTGAGTTAATTTTAACTAATAAACCGGAAGAAGTACAAGCTTTGCTAACAAAGATTAATGATTTGAACGAAAAAAGAAAAAAATTGCAAAAGAAAAGTTTAGAATATGTTATGAAATTACTGCCACAGCAGTGTGATATTAATAAGGATAAAGTTCTTGTAATTAGTGTTGATGATTTGGATCGTGGAATAATAAGTATCATTTCTTCCCGGATTTTTAGGGAGTATGATAGACCTGTTATTATACTTAGTATAGTGGGAGAAGAGGCGCGTGGGTCGGCACGAAGTATAGATTCTTTTGATTTAACCAGGGCTTTTGGGAAATGCAGCAGTTTGCTAATTCGTTACGGGGGGCATAAAAAAGCTGCCGGATTGACTATTGCGGTAGACAATATTGCAAAATTCAAGGAAAAAATCAAAAAAATTGCCGAAGAAACAATAAGCCATGAGACATTAGGGGCTAAATTGGAAATAGATGCGAAAATAGACATATCTTTAGCTACCCGGGAATTTGTGAAAGAGATAAATCAATTGGGCCCTTATGGAGCGGATAATCCTCCTCCGGTTTTTAGTATAGAAAACATTCCTGTAAAAAAATGTATCGGGAAAAAAATTAGTAAAAATCACCTGTTTTTAAAAATAGAAAATAATGGGAAAAAGATAGATGCCGTAGGGTGGAAAATGGGGTCAAGAAAGGAAGTTTTTTCTCAAGTGGATTTCGTAGATTTTGCTTTCCAATTGGAATTAAACAAATGGCAGGAAAAAGAATCCGTCCGAATGAGATTGGAAGATATAAAACCATCCCAGAGGATGCTTAATCAGCAGGGGTAAAGGTGGTTCACAGATAACAGATAGTCCATAGTCGACAGTCCATAGTCCATAGATAACAGATAAAGAATAAATACTAAATCCTAAATTCGAAATACTAAACAAATTCAAAATACAAAATACAAAACAAAGGACAAAGACAAGGAATAAAAGGTAGGCACAGAATTACCCAGGAAGACGATGATTAAAAGAACTTTGAAAACTTGAAAGGATAGAAATGAGAAGGATAGATGTAAAGCAAAGTTTAATAAATGATTTTGTAAATAGGTCCTTTAGGGATCAAGCCGATAAAGATTATATTGTTGCTAGAATATGTTATCGATATAGCTTGCCTCAACAATTTTTATGGAGTGCTTTACAAACTATAGAGAAATATTTAAAAGCAATTTTACTTTATAATAGAAAAAGTACTATAAACCTTTCTCACAACATATCAAAAGCATACGAAGAAGTATTAAAAATATCTGACATTTCTTTTGATTTTCCAGAAGAAATAAAACCACAATCACAAATACAAGCTTATATGATAATTTCTGGTTTCAAAACGAATACTTAACCGAATATAACCAAAATTCCGGTATTGACATGTTTGACCAAACAATGTTTAATAATGACGATACAAAAGCAAAACTAGCAGTATCCGACCATCGTCCCATCTGGGCAACATTTAACATTACCCACCCCGACGATGATTGATTTTTTATAGTCTTTTTTAAGTATTGTTTTAAAAATTATTGACATAATTAATTGTTTTGATAATACTACTAAAAGCGTAATATATCAAAAAATAAAAAAGGAGGATTTAAAAATGAAAACCATAATAATCACTTCAGTAGTTTTTTTTCTTTTTGTTTTGTCATGCGATGCTTCAAATAACGGAATCGCAGGTTTGGTTAAACGCTATTATGATAGAAAGACATTATCATCTGTTGTTGTTGAGGTGAAAACGCAAACAGATATTAGAGAACAAATGAACAAAGCCCATAAAACAAGTAAGACCGATTCTGCTGGTCAATTTGAGATATCTGGATTAATTGCAGGAAAGGGTTATCAAGTCCGGGTCAAGGATCCGATGTATATTAGTGATTCAAATTATGTATATGTTCCAGAAAAAGGTACAAGAATGCTGAAAAATCCTCTAATAGCCTGTCCTCTTCCCCCCGGCGGAGGTATTTGGATTTATGAATTTAGTTCCTCTAAATTTAATAGACTCAAGTTGGAGAATGAAAAGAAAGTTAAAATAAGGGTGCATGCTGGTCTTATTGGAAATAGATCAGTATTTTCTATCTCCGATAACGACACGAATAAGATTTGTGAGGAAATAGAACCCGATGGATTGCTTATAATCTTCCGTGAGGATGTTAAGGATATAGCCCAATTATATAAGATCCCAAACAAAACTGTATCACTTGGTACAGAAGGGACTGCTCAAATAAAAGAAGGCTGGTATTATAATATAAGAGACTTTTTTGGGGAAGACTGGTGGAGTGATGGGCGCAAAAGATTAGCAGCTCTAGGACAAACACCACTTTTAGAGAATGCGTTAAATATAAAATCAAACAATATTTGGGCAATTCCATTAAGAAACTTCTATTCAGGATTGTATATTTTAACAACAGAAATTACATCTGGGCAAAGAGCTAGTGTACTGTCTCTAACAGTTCTTTACATTTGAAATTTTTCTCATAATGCTTTCAACTGAAGCTGTCCAAACGAAAACTTTTGGATTTTGATTATGAGATTTAATATATTTTTTTATAACCATAATGAGCTCTTTTAC
>JAUVLC010000054.1 GCA_030595925.1 Clostridia bacterium
AGACCAAATCTGGACCAATATCCGCAACAAAACAGATAAAAAAATAATAGAGATACAACTTTTAACTGATTTAAACGATTATCGTCAACACAAGCCGGTAATTGTAAAGAACGAAAATATCCTTAAAGCTTATAGTTATGACAAAGAGAAAAAAGAGAAATTAAAATTAGAAATGGAAAAAATAACAAAAGCATTAAATTTAGACAAAAAACTTTCAATCGAAGAAAAGAAAAAAATTGCAAATTATTTAAATAGTGACGAATCTAAAAAAGAATGGTATAAAAGCTACCTGTCCGTAGAGGAGAAAATTCAAAGGGGCTATGCTTATATAAAAGGACAAACCAAAGAACAAAATATGGAACGCAAGAGAGGACTTGAATTATGAGCGATGAAAATTTACAAATGGGAGGTGAGCTGGCAGGTTTTCTTTTTTTCGCTATAATAACAACTCTTTTTGTTACAATAATATCATCTTTAGATGAAATACCTTTAATTATTCGTCTTATAGTGCCAACTTTTTTATTATTTCTTTTTTTAAGATTTATCATCGTTAACATTTGTAAAATTATTTTTCCGGATAAAGATTTAAGAAAAATTATAACTCCCCTACTCTTTATTATTGTAAATATAATAATATTAAGCCCCCTAAGAAACAAATTATTTAATATTTCACCAACAACTATCGAGATTAGTTTTTTTGTATCCGTATTTATTTTTTTCTTATATGGTTCAACTAAAGTTTTTCTTTTATTTTCCTCTGATGCAAAAAAATCAAGGCATAGCCCAGACTTCTCCCTGCCGGATGGAAGCAAAAAAACAGATATAAAGATAGGCACTTATGATCGAAATATACTACCGAATTTATCCCGGGATTTTTCTAAAGATATAACAAAAGATATTTATATTCCCTTTAATTCATTATCAAAAAGCATTGCTATTTTAGGCTCTATGGGAAGCGGAAAATCCCGGCTTATGCAAGCATTTCACAATAACGTCCGGGAAAGATACCTTGATATCCCTATTCTCATCCACGATCCCAAAGGCGAATGGCTCAGGACTTATTACAACCCTGAAACCGACCTTATTTTTGCTCCCTTTGATGAAAGAAGTTGTAAATGGTCTTTATTTAATGATTTAAAACAGTTTCCGGAGTTAATATACTCTGTAACCTCTACTGCCGTAGAACTTCACGCTACCGGCAATTATAATCGTTTCTGGACAGATTCAGCAGTTGGATTATTAAAAGACGCTTTAAGCTATGATACTATTGATAACGCAAAAAGTTTTCTTATTCAAAAGAAAAAAGAAAACGAAGAAGATAGAACTTTTTTAAGTGTTTTTTCTACCGCTCTTTTAGGATTCAGGGATATCGTTACCATTGAACTCAAATCCCCCAACAAAAAAGAAATTTCTATTGAGGATTTAATAAAACATAAAGGCAGAATATTTTTACTTAATAATCCTAAAATATCAGGAGAACAGCACGGGGTTTTAACGATATTCCTCTCTGCCTTTTTAAGTCATGCCTTGTCTTTACCCGATGTTAAAGATGATGAATTAACTGCTATGGTCTTGATAGACGAAGCTTTAACCTTTAAACTTCCATTAGACTTAGAACGTGCGATTTTTACACAATGCCGGAGTAAAGGAATAAGCATTATTTCTGGTGGACAGCGACTCCCCCTCAAATCAAATGGAGAATGTTGCGAGTGGTATAATAATTCAGGAACTATTTTTGCTATGCGAATGACTGATCTTAACACCAGGGAATCTTTAAGCACACGAACGGGAGAACTAATATTTAAAGAAACAGAAAAAGATAATGTAAAGGTAGAAAGAAGATATAAAGCCATCCCTCCAGAATCATTTGGCAATCTTAAAAACAGAGAATTTATTCTTTTTCACGAAAAAGGAATCGCTCCGGGGAAGGTTATTGAAATATCAGTAGAACAAAAAAACGATATTCCCCCGATGATTTATAATCATAGAAAAGACATAAATATATTTATGAGGAATTTATAATGAAAAAATCCGCCAAACCAAAAAAACCAAAGAGAATAAGCAACGAACAATTGGAAGATTTACTACTTTCAAATTACAAACCAAGACGCCCATCAGAAGAAGCGAAGAAAAGGCGAAAAGAATTACTGGAAGAATTACGCCCAATCGCAGAGGAACTATTCCCAAATGCAAAGAGATTGGGATAAAACAAGGAGAAGAAGGAAAAAACATGTTATCAAAAAACTCAAAAAAACAACCACACAAACCAAAATCCTCAACGAAAAAAACAAAAAGGATGAGCAAAGAACAATTGGAAGACCTACTACTTTCAAATTACAAACCGAGACGACCATCAGAAGAAGCAATAAAAACGCACAATGAAATGATGAAAAAATTACTACCTCTAATAAAAGAAGTCTTTCCAGATATGGAAATAGGAAAGGAAGCCAATGAAAAAAAATTTTAACTCCCCTACCCTCCCCATAATTCTGTCCCCTCGTTCTGGCAACAGGAACGACCAACCTTTCGGGATTCGTTACTGTTGTTTTTCGTTCGGCTCATTCATTAGTCTCTCTTTGTTGCGACATTCAAATCACCAGGAAGAAAAATCCCCGCACTCGGCTTTAGGATTACAAAACATTTCACTGCGACAATCAGTTACCCTCTTTCGTCTCGTTTCATAAAACATTTTGCAATACTAAATCAGAATTATTCCCACCCTATTAAATACGCCTTCCATCTAAAAAGACGAACTCTTCTACTTTTTTTAATTGACCCCAGAGGAAAAAGTTTATACAATAAATGAAGAAAATTCGCCTTTTTAAACTTTAAGGAATATTTTAAATAATAATGTATCAATACAAACGAGAACCACTAACAAACGAAGAAGCTGATAAACTATCAAATTCATGTAAATCAGCCATAGAAAAAATTGTAATTCATGTTTTACTTGATACCGGACTAAGAGTTTCAGAGTTAGCCAACTTAAACAAAGAAAATATTTTATGGCAGGATAAAAGATTAGTTATTTACGGCAAAGGCGGTCCCTACGGAAAAAAAACAAAAAGGAGAATCATCCCCCTAACCGAACGTGCCTATACATTAATAAGCCATTATTTTAGTTTGCAAGATTCTTTCGGTTATACAAAACGAGGATTACAAAAAATAGTACGCCGTGTTGCACAACGTTCCGGAATAATTAAAAAAGTTTCTCCTCATGTTTTGAGACATACTTTCGCCGTAAACTGTATCAAAAAAAATATATCAACCAGAACTTTGCAACACCTTCTCGGGCATGATCACCTGGCCACAACAGAAATATATTTAAACTTAAGCCCGGAAGACGCCTGTCGTGAGTTTATAAGTAAATTTTAAATTAAAGCTGATTAATTTTTTCTTGACAAACATTTTTTAATTAAGTATACTTAAGAAAGTTTTGTATATTTACAGTTATGTAGTTAAGTATACAAAACCACAAATAAACTACCCTACTGGAAAAAATTATGAGAACTATTGCAGTAATACTCAAAAAAGGCGGTTCAGGAAAAACAACAACAGCCGTAAACATTGCCACAGTACTTCATCAAAAAGGAAAAAGAATTTTACTGGTCGATTTGGATCCTCAAGCAAATGCTACCCTTTGTACTGGTCTTGACCCCACATCTTTGCAATATAACATAAACGACCTTTTTAAAAACATCAACATAAAACCTGCGGATGTTATTCTTAAAACTTCTTTTGGCTTAAATATTATTCCCTCTCATCCAGACCTTGCTTTAACTGAAGCCGGTATGAAAGCAACACAAGTGGGAATTTTAAACGGCTTATTCGAACCTATAAAAGACGACTATGATTATATCATAATTGATACCCCCCCTTCTGACAGCTATCTAACTGTTTCTGCCCTTGCCTATGTAAAAGAAGTAATAATTCCTGTACAGGCACATTTTCTTGCTTTACAAGGTCTTACCCAAGTAATGATTAGTATTGACCAGGTAAGAAAAGGTTTAAACCCTAAACTAAAAATATTAGGAATACTACCCACAATGGTAAACCAACGCACAAATATATCCCGGGAAGTACTTGACCAGCTAAATACTCATTACAAAGACCTTTTGTTTCCCGAAACGATTGATTACAGTGTAAAACACCCAGAGTCATCCCTTGCCGGAGTTCCTATCGTAATTTATGACCCCAAACATTCTGGGGCTTTATCTTATACCAAATTAACGGAGTCTATACTATGAAAAAAAATTTAAAAGAATTAATGCACTCTCGCAGTCCTATAAGTAAACGGGATATTGTTAAATCTGTGGATTTGTATGATAGTAAACAAAACGACAATACATCAAACATACAAGCAAACAAACCTACAAAACCACAAATAGTTAAATACACAACACATCTTACCCCTGAAATAATAAAGACTATAAAATTATATGCAGTAGAACACAACATAAAAGATTATGAAGTACTAACAATGTCTTTGGAAAAATTCTTTAAATCAGACATCGAAGAACCCAAAGAAACCTCAGAAAACAAAAATCAAAATAACTGTCTTTAAATTAACTATACAAGGAATATTTACGAAATTAAGAAAAATGAAAAATAAAAAACCCAGATTATGCGGAAAAAAGTTTAATTCCTTAAAAAAACTCGAAGAAACCTTTGTCGATCAGCAGTTATCTTTATCTCCCGAAGAAAAATTATCCGTTGTACAATACCTTAGAGAACAATATTGGAAAATTAAAGGTATCAAACCCCAAAGAATAGATAAAACCATCACCATTAAAAGCACAATAAATAAGAGAGATAAATAAAAATGAGATTTGAAAACGATTTTGAAGATTTCATAAAAACTTTAAATAAAAACGAGGTTAAATACTGTATAATAGGTTGTATGGCCGCAGCCTTATACGGCCAGCCAAGGCATACCGGAGATATTGATATCCTTGTAGAAGCATCGTTAGAAAATAGTAAAAAAACTAGAACTGCCATTTTAGATTTTGGAATAAACACATCAGAACTAGAACCGGAATATTTCAGTAAACCCGGTAATTTATACCAAATAGGCGTAGAGCCTGTTCAAATTCACATAACAACGAAAATAGACGGAGTAGATTTTAAAGATGTCTGGAAACATAAAAATAAATACAAATACGGAAATGAACCGGCGTATTACATAAGTTTAGATGATCTTATAAAAAACAAAGAAAGCCTTAATCGACCCAAAGATAAAGAAGATCTCATCGTTTTAAAGAAAATGAAAGACAAAACCAATGAATAAAAAAACACAAGAAGAAATTAGCAAACTTAAAGAAAGAACATGTTTTGAAGGAACTACTAAGTATAAAGCAATAAAAAAAGTCAAAGGCAGACATTATTGTACTATCCCAAAAAAAACTAAAATTTTAAGAGATGGAGAAGAGGGTCGATATGGAATTGCTATAAATCTTTGCTTTGAAGATAGTAATGGATTACTCTGGGCTGATAATAACGAATACAGAAACCAGGTTAATTTCTGTCCCTTTTGCAGTTATGAAGCTAAAATAAAAATCAAATAATAGCAAAAAAAAGGTATCACAAATTGTGACCTCAAAATATTATTTTTCTGATAAATAGAAATAACATGACTATGGGATACGGGTCGCAATTACCAACAAGTAACCCGTTTAAAAACATCAATTATATTGAGATTAAAGAAAAATACTGCTTTTTTAGGTGTTTAGTAGAGTAAATATATGGATAATACAAGTTGTATGACTATGGGATACGGGTCGTTCTTTTATGGGTTTTAGGTCGCATGACCATGGGATACGGGTCGCATTACTATGGGATACGGGTCGCACGACTTCGTCGCTAAAAAGGGGCTACAGAATCGTTAAGAATCGTTAAGAATATAAGAATCGTTAGAACGATTTTTAAAAACAATAAAAAAACATTAACTACTTTGAACTAAAAGCTATTAAACATAAGGATACAGCAAAAATGAGCGATTATTTATTAAATAATATAGTTAGTATTACTAAAGACGAAAAAAGCCTTAATTTTTGGAAGAAAGCCATAAAAACACTAGGAGAAAACATCGTTGAGGCTGAATTAGGAGAATTAAAATACCAAATTCACCAAGGGAAAATAAAATACCCAGCCAAATATCTCACCACACTACTAAAAAAACAAATGTTTTTAACCAAAAAAAGAACAAAAAAAGAAAGACCGGCTAATGAAAAAGAAATAGAAAAAACATACTTAAACCCTAATCAGTTAGATTTATTTAGAGAGCTTAAACCTGTAAGAATAGAAAAAGGGGAACTAAAAAAAGAAAAACAAATGGATGTACCATATTCTGAAAAACATATTCCCTGGGCAACGTTTATTGGTCCGGACTTTTTTACCCTTTCTACAAACAAAGCAAAAAATGACAAAGTAATGGCAAAATTTAGGACACTTGATGGACAAGTTTGTTTAGTGCCATTATTAAGAGGTGCTTTTTTCCCGGGAGATAAGGGGTCGGGAATACTCACTGCTGAACACGGTAGGGTATTAGGTGGTTTAGAGAGTATTTGGGTAAAACAAGGACAACATAATACGGAAACTGAAAAAGGTGCAGTAAATTGCTACTGTCATGTAAAAATTCGTGAATTAGCAAAAATCCTTGGCTGGAAAAGCTTTGGAGGAAGGGATTTAAATCATCTTAAAAAATTGGTAGTTGACCTTAAAAGAATTCCTTACTATCTTAATCTTGAATCCATTGAAGAATTTAAAATAGCTGGACTGAAAGGATATGGTTTTTTTCTTTTGGGTGATACAACATTAGTAGAAAAGAAAAACGGCAGAGAAGAAACAATTATAAGGGTGGAATTTTCAGATACATACAGCCGGCAGATATTAGCCCGACGGGTAGTTAAAAGACCGAAAGAGTTAATTACTACTCGCAGTGAGATAGCTTTTTTATTACATCTTTACTTAGAACCTATTTTAATAAAAAATGGATATTTTGCTAAAGAATTAAGATTTGTTGTAAAAGACCTTAATTTACCCCAAGCAAAATGGCATAACTTAAAGTATGATAGAAAAAGACAATTTGAAAAAGCAATTAAAGAACTTAAAAATAAACAAACCGGCACCGGACAACGAATGGATGTCGAAATTACAAAAGGGTTGGTAGACTATATGCTGGAAGCCAAATTAATTGGGCAACAAATAATAGACGACAGAAAAGAGGAATAATTATACAAATTAACGCTTGATATTCCATTTTGGAATATCAAGATTTTTTAAGGTGACATTTTGGCACCTTAAAAAGAGGTGAACATTTGCAATAGTATTTGAAGCAAATAGGGAACTAATGACACCCCCGGAAAAACCACCCAGAAAAATCGGGTTTAAAGGATAAAAAATATAAAAAAAAGAGAGGCATTACCTAAGGACGGAACCTTTTGGATAACCTCTCATCGTGATCCAATATAAGAATATAATTTTTTTATTTGTTTGTCAATAAAATTTTTTAACTTTTTTGTCATCGGGAAATAAAATATTTATTCCCCTTCTTTAAACTTCCAATTTGGAAACTTAAAAAGAGGATATTCTAAAAAATGGAACAGGGAATGGAAAGAAAATTAAAATATCTTGAAATGATCCAGGGAGTTATTAATCGCATGGGGCAATGTTCTTTTTTGCTTAAAGGGTGGAGTGTTGTATTAATATCTGCACTATTTGCCCTTGCAGCAAATAAGACGAATATTTTATTCATTTATCTTGCGTATTTTCCAGCAATTGCCTTTTGGATGCTAGATGGATATTACCTTTATCAAGAGCGCCTATTTCGGAATTTGTACGATAAAGCAAGAAAAATGGATACTGACAAAATAGATTTCTCTATGGATACAAGGTCTTTAAAAGATTTAAATAAAGCAACGTGGCCAGAGGCTACTTTTTCAAAAACAATGTTAATTTTTCATGGCACCGTAGTTGCCACAATTTTAATAATAATGTTCATTTGCCTAACTTAGAAAGAGAGTGGAAAATGGCCAAAAGAGTGTTTTTTTGTTTTCATTACGAAGATGTAAAATCGTTCCGGGCAAATGTTGTAAGAAACCATTGGGTAACAAAAGACGATAGAGAAGTTGCCGGTTTTTTTGATGCTTCACTTTGGGAAGAAACTAGAAAACGAGGCAAAACTGCATTGAAGCGGTTGATTAATAGAGGATTACAGAATACTAGTGCAACAAGTGTATTGATTGGTTCTCAAACTTATATTAGATCCTGGGTTCGTTATGAGATATTGAAAAGTCTGAAACGAGGGAATAACATTTTTGGGGTTCATATCAATGGTATATCGGATAAAAATAAAAACACGAAAAATTCTGGACCAAATCCCTTTGATTATTTGGGAATTAAATATAGTAACGATGGAAATAGGCTCACGATGTATGAATGGAAAAATGGAAGTTGGACAACTTATAGTGAGATTGATGATTCATCCAGGTATTCAATAAAACGAACGTCAAGTACCTATTGGGGTAAATTTTTTAGATTATCCAAGTTTTATACAACTTATTTATGGAATAAGGATAATGGATATAATAATTTTTCAAAATGGGTTGGGGATTAATCACAAAAGGAGGATGTTAAAATGGAAAAAGCAAAAGTGTTCATCAGTTTTGATTATGACAACGACAGGAGTTTGAAAGATCTTTTAGTAGGGCAAGCAAAAAATGAGGATTCTCCGTTTGAGATTTCAGATTGGTCACTAAAGGAATCTGCGCCAGAAAGTGAGTGGGAAGAAAGAGCCAAAGAGAAGATAAAAAGGTCTGATATTTTATGCGTAATAGCAGGAGAAAAAACATATAAGGCAAGTGGTGTATTGAAGGAAATAAAGATTACAGATGGTTTTAATGGAGAAGGGTACGAGATAAAAAAGTTTCAACTTATAGGTTATAGTAATGAAGAATGTCCACATGTTGAAGGAGCCGGAAGAAGAATAGCATGGACTTGGGATAATCTAAAAAACTATCTTAAAGGATAGGAAAAGAAAAAAGGAGAATTGTAAGAAACAAAACTATTTAAAATTTTGGGGGTGTTATATAAATAAATCGTTTAGGCTGGTGGGTTAAAGTCCGCTGATATTCTCCAGTATCTCCTACTTACTTGCTTCTACCCTGGGGGTCCGGATTTATTATTAAATATGCCTTTTTAGGCCCCGTCAGGTGTAGGAGTGGAGCCAAAGGAGGTGATAACTGTGAGAGTTTTAGAAGACAAAGAGCTTATTGAAGTTTTTTGTAGATACGTGGTGCGTAAAGGTAAGAGAATTTACCCAACAAACGCTCGTTTCTTTCATTTCTGGGTGAAAAAAAAGCCCAGGTAAGGAAAACCTATTAAGCCTCCTGCCAGCCACTATTTATAGTACCGTCTTTTTTAACTCTCTAAAGGAAACCCAACCATGTCTACAGGCAAATGTCTAACTTAAGTATTTAAATAGGCCAAAGAAAAATTCTGTGATTACATAAAACCCGACGGCGTAATGTTTATTGACAGAAGAGAACCAGAGGGTCCCCATAAATTACAAGATTTTTTTTAGATTAAGAAAATGGAGGAAATAAGATATGGAAATAAAGAAGATAAAAAGGCAAAGAGAGAGTTTGCAGATATATAAAACAAGAAAATCTCCTTGGGGAATTTTGTATAAAGACATGAAAAAATGGGGATTAGATTTTAGTCAAGTAATAAAAGTTGTAAAAGAGTTTGGAGAATTCAAAGATAGTGGAAAGTGTTCTTGGGAAGACGGGAAAGATGGATGGAGGAAAATAAAAAAGAAAGTTGGAAAAATAAAGGAAAAAAAGTTAGAAGAAATTGAAAATAATTTATAATCTAATTTGGTAAATTTGACTTTCTCCTTGAATACTTTTTTAAAATATGATATTTTAAAGCAGTAAGGAAAAAATGTTTTTTAATATCGATGATGATTAAAATTTAGAAGAGTAATATTAAAAATTATGCAAAATAAAATAGAATTTTTAAAATGGATAATATCTTTAATAGTTGAAAAATGGGCATGGCCACTAGTAGCTTTAATTAGTATATTTATTTTACGTGACCACTTAGGTAAATTTATTCTTTCAATAGGTAGCACTATTAATTTGTTTATTAAAGGACTAAATGAACTTTTAAAAACAGTTAGCGTTAAAATTTTGAAGGAGGGAGAGAGAACAGAAACAGTTATTACTACTAAATTAGAACGGGGAGAAACCTTTTCCGCACAAATTGAAGATAAATCTCAAAAAGACAGATATATTCGACTTGAAAATCTTTTAAAAGAAAATAAATTTGATGGAATTGAAAAGGAATGCAAAAAATGGAGAAAGGAAGATAAAAAAAATGTGAATCCTTATATATTCCAAGGAAGAGCTTATCTTGAACAAAAAAAATATAACTTAGCGCAAGAAGAATTCAAAAAAGCTATAAGGATAAATGAAAAAAACGCACAAATTTATTATTATTTAGCAAAAAGTCCTTTTGCTAAAGGAAAATTAAAAGAGGCAAAAGAATTTCTTATGAAAGCCTATAAATTAGATAAAGAGGATCCAAAAGTTACTGCGGGATTAGCTTATATTTCATATTATCTAGAGAATGATGTCAATAATTCATTGAAATTAATAGAAATGGCCCATGAGAGTTATAAAAATAGAGAAGAACTTTTACCTTTTAGTGAAAATCTGGACGTTACTATACACCAAAGTATGGAATATTATTTAGCAGATAGGGGAAGCAAGGAGGACTTTAGGAGAGCTTTTGAAATAGATGGATATATTGGGGGAAAATGGGAAGACTTTGCTAATAAAGGTGTCATTGATAAAAAACGACAAGCTTTTATTTTAGATACGAGAGGATTTTTAAGATATCGAGCCGTAGAAGAAAATTATAGACCAGAAGAAAAGAGACAATTGATACAAGCTTCTATCAATTTTTTAACTGAAGCGTCAGATTTGTTATCCTCTGATGAAGATATAGTAAAACATTTGGTGAAAGCAATAAAAATTTCTAATGTTATAAAATAAAAGAGAGAAACAAATGTTTCTCTCTTTTAAAAATATTTTTTATTATAACTCTTATCTTACATTCCTTCAGGTTTCATCTCTATTCTCCTCCCGCTATTATAAATATAACACAGTTTTATGATTTTGTAAAGAAATAAAATTATAAAATTTTCTTGATAACAATGTTTTTCTTTGGTATATTTAAGTTAACGCCGGTGTTAATAAAATAAAATTTTAGGAGGCATATTATGGGTAAAGGCAAAAACCAACATGTTGTTAAAACGGATAATGGCTGGAGCGTAAAAGGAGCAGGTAATTCACGAGCGACTTCAACACATAAAACTCAAAAAGAAGCTATTGATAAAGCTCGAGATATTGCAATTAAACAGAAATCAGAAGTTGTAATTCATGGTAAAGACGGGAAGATAAGAGATAAAGACAGTTACGGAAATGACCCATGTCCACCAAAAGATAAAAAATATTAAAAAATAAAACGGAAACACACCATCCAAAAAAGGAGTTCCCCATGGTAAAACTAACCACGAAAATTTCCGGCAAAGAATACAAATTTGAAACCACCGAAGCCCTGGTTAAACAACTAAAAGACGACTCGGCCAAGACATTAAAAGAGTTAGAATCCATAGAAACAACCTATAAAAAACTAAAAAAGAAAAAGAACACCCTGGAAGCCACCATAAAACAATTAACTACCGGTGAAAAGGTCAAAGAATAAAACAAATAAAAGGGAAAAATTATGCCTTGGATAGAAATTTTAGGAAGTATAGGTAAAATTATTTATGACAAATAATAACATCTTTGTCAATTTATACAGTCACCGTATAACTATTAAATATCATATGTTTTATAGTTGGTCAAGAGGAAAAAATAAGTAACTTGACGGGAACCCGTCTTTTTTTTATAATAATGCAGTGTAATTTTGTGAAAATAGAGTAACCAGATAATATATAATGTTAGAGGAAAAATTATGATTGGAATCCATAAAGCTCTGAAAATTCCTGAAATCGTTCCTATTAACCAGAGAAAAACAAAAACATCATGGGTAGTTATAATGCCCAAAATGCATGAATGTCTTGACTGCATGCAAATCAATAAAAAATATATTTTTAGCATTGGCGCACATGCAATGCATCACAACCTGTTGCTTTCTGCTCAATACACGATTGACTATTTAACAATTCTTGAAATTGAAAATTTAATCAGCTATTTGTTCGATACACCTTGCTATATTGGATTTCCAAATAAAATTCGAGATCGGAAGAAATATATAAAAGGCATAAAAAGTTATCTTACATTAATGGGGTATAATATAAACGAGGAAATTTATTCCATCGACCATTATCTTTCAGAAAAAATCGAAACAACAAATATCGGAGCCGACGATTATCTTAGAGTTTTACCATATAAGTCATTTTCAAACAACGGGGACATATTTTGCTCAAGCTGTGAAGACCCTAACAATAAAAAGCTTAAAATGGCTTTCTCGGCATATCGGCAAGCATTGTTATCTGTAGAGCCAGGAGGAATGATTTTAAATTATTGGAGAGTTCTAGAAGCTGTTACAAAAATAAACGAACGCTATCAATTAATGGAAGAAATCAAGCAAATAGAATTACAAGTCGTCAAATGTTTTCAGCCATTTAAAGAATCGGGCACAAAAGCTACCTTAAATTTAATGAGCAAATATAAAAATTTTGTGCTAAACTACGTAAAACGATTATTGAAATCACACCAGTCTCATAAAAACATAATTGATTATTTATACCGAAAGAGAAGAAATCCATCTGCTCATGCAAATGACGATATACTCGAAATAACTCACGATATTTCCCTTACTTCTTTATATCAAGATACTTTGTTAATTAAATATCTTGCGCGTTGTGCGATTGAAAAGTATTGGAAAAAAATTACAATTAACCTCTAACAACTCAATCGAGCGGATTTTTTTCGCAGCTTCGCTGCTCCAAAAACCGCTCATTTCAGGCGTTAGACGGAAATAATCAGGAGGAACTAATGAAAACATTTAAGAAAAGTAAATTTTGGTTGTGCATGGTTTTGACTAGTGTGCTTATGGTGCTATGTCAACCTGTCTCAGCAAAGAATGTCTATGTTAATGGCGTTGCGGTAAATATACGGTTGGGGCCCGGGACTCAATATGAAATGATAGGCAAGGTATATTGGGCAGATAAGCTTAAAATTGTAGGCAAAGATACCAGTAAAAATTGGTTTCGTGTTAAAACCCAAAAAGGTAAAAAAGGCTGGATCTATAAAAAATTAATTCAGAGCAATACGCCTCTCGCCTATGAATTGATTCAAACAAAGTCACTTGATATTGGCTCAAACGACTCTTTCAAAGGAGCAAAGCGAGCCCAATATGATGTAGAAGTTCCTTTGCCAACAACAGATGAACAAGTGAGAGCAATTATAAAAATGGCAGCTAAAAACCTTGCTAACCAACGAACTGTTGATGCTTTAACTGTACATTTGTTTTTGAAGGGAACCAATTTGCCTTATGCAATTGCCGATTGGGCACCAGAAGGGGACTGGGAAAAAGCAGAAAAAGGTAAATCTAAATCCATTTTTAGAACAGTAGTTAAAATTTTCAAAGCAAGAAGACCCAAGAAAGAAGTTGCTAGAAAAAAAGGAGGGATGTCCTTACAGAAAAGAAAAAAAATCTATCGGGAATGGTGTGTAGCTCTAAAAAAGGCTGAAGATTTAGCTTATGCAAAATATAAATATGATGTCATGGAACAGATTGATTATGAACGTGTCCTTCAGAATAATTTCAAGGGAGATATAGGAAAAAAACACGGAATTACAATAAAACAATTGGACTCTATATTCATAGAAGGGGAAGTGAATTTTTGGCCAGCACCTTAAAGAGCGGAGGGAATGCTCATCAGTATCATAAGCAAAGACAATATGGCAATAAAAGTGTCTAACAAATCACTCCAGCTGACCGCGCTACGCGCGGCAGCTGAGTTCTAGTGTTAGAAATAAATGAACCGTACATAAGCCCAAGGTACACAAAAAAGAATGAATAGGGAGTTTTTAAGGAAATCATGAAAACAATTATATTATTTTTTCTTGTTTATGCATGGATGATTTATCTCACTATTTATAATTTAGTTACTTGCGGGTTTACGGTTAGGACAATTATAGTTTTATTTCTTACAATTCTCCTTATTTTGCACGCTCTTATTTTCTTTTTCAAAAGGGACCTTTGTGATAAATATCTACCATATTTAAGAAAAGCAAACTACCCCCTTTTTATTATTGGCACGGCTTTGCTTCTTTATGCTTTATTTAAAAATAAATTCTAATACCCCCACCCCAACCACTCCGCTCCATTTTATTTAAGGTCTGTTCGTTCACCAAATGATTTTTCGTTAACACTCAAAAACATTTTTTTCTTTGCTTAAATGCTTAAAGCAAAGAAATCCGTTCACCAGTTACTTTGCTCCGTTATCACTCCGCAAACAAACTGCACACATTAAACAACTCCACTGCGGTTTTTACCCACCCCGCAAACAAACTTCCCGGCCGACTTTCTCCTTGCATACTCTCTAAAAATATGATATTTTAAAAAACAAACAGAATATCTTTCCCAAAAGGAAAAATAAATGACTTTCCCAAACACGAAACACAAAAACCACATTTTTGAAATATTAGCAGTCTTAATATGTATGATTTTTTTATCCAGCTGTTCAAAACCCAAAGAAGCTTTAATCGAAGCTGAATACGATAAAAAAATCGCAGAATACAAAGAAACAATCAAAACCAATCCTGATGATGTAGAATCCCTTTATAATCTTGGATTGGCTTATACCGGAAAAGGTTTATTTGATAAAGCAATAAAACAATATAAAGAAACGCTCAGGATTAACCCCAATTTTGCAGAAGCTCATTATAATCTTGGGGTGATTTATACCGGAAAAGATTTGTATGATAAAGCGATAAAGGAGTTTAAAGAAGCACTAAGGATTAATCCTGATTATGCGGAGGCGCATTGTAATCTTGGGTTGGCTTATACCGGAAAAGGTTTGTATGATGAGGCGATAGAGGAGTATAAGAAAGCGATAAAGATTAATCCTGATTATGCAGTGGCTCATTGTGGTATCGGGTTGGCTTATACCGGAAAAGATTTGTATGATGAGGCAATAGAGGAGTTTAAAGAAGCGATAAGGATTAACCCCGATTATGCGCGGACTCATTATGGTCTTGGGGTGGCTTATGGGGAGAAAGGATTGTATAATCAAGAAATAGAGGAATATAAAGAGGCGATAAGGATTAAGCCTGATTATGCGGATGCACATTGTGGTCTTGGGATGGTTTATGGGGAAAAAGGCTTGTATGATAAAGCGATGAAGGAGTTTAAAGAGGCGATACGGATTGATCCTGATTATGCGTTGGCACATTTATTTCTTGGGGTGGCTTATATTAAGAAAGGTTTGTATGATCAGGCGATTGAGGGGCTTAAAGAGGCGATAAGGATTAACCCTGATTATGCGGAGGCGCATTGTAATCTTGGGTTGGCTTATACCGGAAAAGGTTTGTATGATGAGGCGATAAAGGAGTATAAGAAAGCGATAAAGATTAATCCTGATTATGCAGTGGCTCATTGTGGTATCGGGTTGGCTTATACCGGAAAAGGTTTGTATGATGAGGCAATAGAGGAGGTAAGGGAAGCGATAAGGCTTAAGCCCGATGATGCAGATGCACATTATAGTCTTGGGGCGGTTTATCTAGAAAAAGGGTTAGATGATAAAGCAATAGAGGAATTTAAAGAGGCAATCAGGATAAATCCCGATGATGCAGAGGCACATTATAGTCTTGGTGTGATTTATGGGAGAAAAGGATTATACGATCAAGCGATAAGGGAATATAAAGAAGCGATCAGGATTAGGCCTGATTATGCAGAGGCTCATTATAATCTTGGGCTTGCTTATGGGGATAAGAGTTTGTGGGATGAAGCGATAAAAGAGTTTAAAGAAACGCTTAAAATTAAGCCTGCTTTTGCGGAAGCGCATTATAATCTTGGGGTGACTTATGGGGAGAAAGGCTTATATGATCAAGCGATAGAGGAATTTAATGAAGCGATAAGGATTAAACCAGATTATGTGAAGGTACATTATAATCTTGGGTTGGTTTATTATGAGAAAGGCTTATATGACCAAGCGATAGAAGAGTATAAAAAGGCTATAAGGATAAAACCTGATTATGCAGAGGCACATTTAAATCTTGGAGTAGGTTATGGGGATAAGGGTTTATATGATAAAGCGATAGAGGAATTTAATGAAGCGATAAGGATTGATCCTGATGATGCGTTGGCACATTATAATCTTGGGCTTGCTTATGGGGATAAGAGTTTGTGGGATGAAGCGATAGAGGAGTTTGAAGAAGTGACAAGGCTTAATCCTGATTTTGTGGGGGCACATTATAATCTTGGAATGGCTTATCTTAGTTTAGGTAGACGAGGAGAAGTACTTGATGAATACAACATATTGAAGGAACTGGATAAAGAGAAAGCTAATGAACTACTTTTTAACTTAATTA
>JAUVLC010000006.1 GCA_030595925.1 Clostridia bacterium
AGAGATGGTGATGCCCGGGGACAACATAGAGATGGATGTGGAATTAATTACTCCGATAGCAATGGAAAAAGAATTAAGGTTTGCTATTCGGGAAGGTGGACATACAATAGGAGCTGGTGTAGTGAGTGAGGTTGTAAAATAAACTATTCAGGTGGATTCTATGGCTAAAGAAAAAGAAAAGGAAATTAAAAAAGAAGTTAAAAAAATGGCTAAAGAAAAGGTTAAAAAAGAAACCAAAAAAGAGGTCGGAAAAGAAGGTAAAAAAGAAGTTAAAAAAGCGGCTAAAGAAAAGGTTAAAAAAGAAACCAAAAAAGAGGTCGAAAGAGAAGTTAAAAAAGAAGTTAAAAAAGAAATTAAAGAAGAAATTAAAGAAGTAGCTAAAGAAAAGACAAAGAAGAAGGTTGTTGAAAAAGTTACTGAGAAGATAAGAATTTATTTAAAAGCGTATGACCATAAAATGTTAGATCAATCTTTGGCGGAAATTGTGGCTAATAGTAAGAGAACCGGTGCGAAAATTTCAGGCCCCATACTGTTGCCTACAAGAATAAGGAAATATACGGTTTTAAGGTCACCACATGTTGATAAAAAATCAAGGGAACAGTTTGAGATGAGGATACATAAGAGACTTGTGGATATATTGAATCCTACTCCTCAAACTGTTGATGCTTTGATGAAGTTAGATTTGCCGACGGGAGTGGATATTCAAATAAAGTTGTAAGAATTAATTAGAAGAGATAAAATAATTATTTTTTGTAAGTGGAGCGAATTATGACCGGGGAAATTATTGGTAGAAAGATAGGAATGACTCAACTTTTTGATAAAGAAAGAAATGCTGTAGTAGTTACAGCCATTTTAGCTGGACCATGTTGGGTAACGGGGACAAGAACCTCGAAAAAAGATGGATATTCAGCTGTGCAGTTGGGTTTTGAAGAGGGAAAAGAAAAAAAAATTAATAAACCGCAGAGAGGATATTTTAAAAAGAATAATGTAAAAGCGGCGAGAGTTCTTAAAGAATTTCGGGTAGATAATTCTCAAGAGTATCAAGTCGGACAGGAAATTAAAGTTGATTTATTTAAAGAAGGAGATGTTGTTACTATTGTAGGTGTTTCCAAAGGAAAAGGATTTCAAGGGGTAATAAAGAGGCATGGGTTTAAAGGTGGGGGAGCTTCTCATGGATCTACATTTCATCGTGCACCAGGGTCTATAGGTGCCAGTTCTTCTCCTTCACGGGTATTTAAAGGGACTAAAATGCCGGGAAGAATGGGGGGGGAAAAAGTAACTTTGAAAAAAATGAAAGTAGTAAAAATAGATATAGAAAATAATCTGATAATGATTAAAGGTGGTATCCCCGGAGTGAGGCGGAGTCTTGTAACGATTGAAAAAGTAAATAAATAAGGGTTATAATTTTAGGAGATAAAAATGGCAGAAATTGATTTGTATAACAGTAAAGGAAAGATAATAGATAAAGTTTTGCTTCCGGATGAAATTTTTAAGGTGAAAGTAAAGGATTCTGTTTTAAATGAAGTGGTAAAAATGCATTTAGCTAATTCTCGGATGGGGACTGCTTGTACTAAAACAAAGGGAGAAGTTTCCGGAGGAGGAAGCAGGCCGTGGAGACAGAAAGGAACCGGAAGGGCAAGAGCGGGAAGCAATAGGTCTCCTCTCTGGAGACATGGAGGAGTAACTTTTGGTCCACGTCCACGAAGCTTTAAATATTCTTTACCTAAAAAGAAGAAAAAGTTAGCTTTAAAAGGAGCTCTTTCCAGTAAATTAGAGGCAGGGGAATTGTTGGTAATAGATACTTTAGAGCTTAAAGAGCCCAAAACCAGGATAATGAGTAAATTTTTGGAGGGGTTAAAAGTGAAAAAAAGCTCATTGATAATAGTTGCAAAGATAGATAAACTTCTCCTACGGGCAGCAAGAAATATTTCCGGAATAAAGGTGATGGTGGGGAAGGATTTAAATGTATACGATGTTTTAAAATATAAAAAAATTGTTATTACTAAAGAAGCGGTTTCAATGGTAAAGGAGGTGCTCGGCTGATGTTGTTAGATGTTTATCAGATAATTAAAAAACCTCATATTACGGAAAGAAGTAATGTTTTAAAAAGCAGGGATAACAAATATGTTTTTGTTGTTGATATAAGAGCAAATAAATCTGAAATTAAAAAAGCCGTAGAAGAATTGTTTAAAGTGAGTGTAACGAAAGTAAATACATTGATTATGCATGGTAAGAAGAGAAGAATGGGAAAACATGAGGGAATGCGTTCAGACTGGAAGAAAGCAATTGTGACTTTAAAAAAAGGCGAAAGCATTAAAGAATTAGAACAAGCTTAAAAAAAACAGAAAGAAGGGGAATATGGGAATAAAAAAATATAAACCGACAAGTCCGGCTCGAAGATTTGCCAGTCGTACTGTAAATACTGAGTTGACAAAGAAAAAAAGAGAGAAATCTTTAGTTGTTCCTTTGAAAAAATCAGGTGGAAGAAATAACAAAGGGAGAATTACCGTAAGACATCGGGGCGGAGGAAGTAAACGGGCGTATAGGATTATTGATTTTAAAAGAGATAAATTGGGGATGTCTGCCCAGGTAAAAGCAATTGAATATGATCCTAATCGCTCTTGTAGAATTGCCCTTTTAACATATAGTGACGGAGAAAAGAGGTATATTATTCATCCTGTTGGTTTGTCAGTTGGGGACATGGTTTTTAGTGGTTCGGGAGTGGAGGTAGAAGTGGGAAATGCATTACCTCTAAAAGAAATACCGGTGGGTACAGCTATTCATAATATAGAAATGAAGCAGGGAAGAGGGGGGCAATTAGTAAGAGGTGCTGGTACAGCGGCTCAAATAGTGAGTAAGGAAGAAAAGTATGCTCAGATAAAAATGCCTTCGGGAGAAATAAGGCGTATATTTCTGAATTGTATAGCAACAATCGGGCAGGTGGGTAATGTTGATAATGAGAAAATTTCTTTTGGGGGGGCAGGCAGAATAAGACGGTTGGGAAGGCGTCCGAAAGTTCGGGGAACGGCTATGAATACTTGTGACCATCCGCATGGGGGAGGAAGAGGAAAAAGTAAAGGCAGAAAACATCCTGTATCACCATGGGGACAGCCGGCTAAAGGGTATAAAACCAGAAAGAAAAAATATAGCGATAAAATGATTATTAAAAGAAAAAAGAGTAAAAGATAGGTATAATTTGTAATTCGAAAGGTTTAAAGGAGAGAGGATAATGGGACGTTCGACAGTAAAAGGGCCGTATATAGATGAAAATTTACTAAAAAAGATTACAAAAATGAATACATCCGGTGAAAAGAGAGTAGTGAAGACATGGGCAAGAAATTCAGTTATTTCTCCTGATTTTGTGGGACATACGATAGCTATACATAATGGTAAAAAGTTTATTCCGATTTATATGACTGAAAATATGGTGGGGCATAAATTAGGAGAGTTTTCTCCTACCAGATTTTTTAAAGGGCACGGGTCTTCTCATACTAAGGAAGTAAGCTCGTTAAAGTAATAAAGACAAAGGACAGTCCATAGTCCACAGTCGATAGTCCATAGACGAAAGACGAAAGACGAAAGACGAAAGACAAGGATAGGCACAAAGGCATCAAGGCACAGAAACTACAGTTATAAGTTATAAGTTAACTACAAAAAAACAAAGACAAAGACCGGCACAAAGTTAAAAGATAAAGGACAGAGATTAAAGATTGCAAATGGCAAATAGCGAATAGCAAAAGAAAAAAGACAATTTTCCCCCTTTGAAAAAGGGGGTTAGGGGGATTTAGATAAAAGACAAAAACAAAGGACAGTCCATAGTCCACAGTCGATAGTTCATAGATTACGGAATATAAAAGAAGTTTGTAGTTGCTCAATGAACTTGTACTGAGTGTAATCGAAGTATTGAGCAGAAATGTTTGGGAGTTTAGATTTGTTTAAATTAATATTTATGAATCAGGAATTAGAACAAGGAAAAATAAAGGCAAAACACATTTTACCTTCATTTTTTTTGTTTTGAATTTAGTATTTTGGATTTAGAATTTGTTTAGGATTTAGATATTAGGATTTCGGATTTGTCTGTTTGCTTTTATGACAATGTATGACACGAATAAATTTCCCCCCTTTGAAAAAGGGGGTTAGGGGGATTTATGACTATTTGTGACATGGTGTTTGTTTAGTTTTGTTGGGTTGAGAAGAAGTAAGGAATAGTTTGTTTTAAGAGGGAGGAGTATGAAAGTGAAAGGAAAAGCAATTGCTCGTTTTACCCGTGTAGGGCAACGGAAGGTAAATCAAATATTAGATGTAATTAGGGGAAAAAGTGTTTCCCAATCTTATAAGTTACTCGAGTTTACCAAAAAGGCGGCGACACCTATGGTAATGAAAACACTAAAGTCCGCGGTTGCCAATATTGGTAAACATGTAGATGAGAATAAGATATATGTAAACGAAACTTATGCCGGACAGGGTCCTGTTTTAAAAAGATTGCGGCCCATGGCTATGGGACGGGGAGCAATATATCGCAGGAAAACCAGTCATGTAACAATAATTGTTGGAGAGCAAGGGAAGTAATTATAAAAAAATGTAAGGATAAACAAGCGGAGGAGGAACAAAAACGTGGGGCAAAAAGTACATCCTAAAGGCTTTCGGTTAGGTTATATTGAAGATTGGAATGCAAAATGGTTTGGAGGAAAGAGATTTCCTCTTTTATTAGCGGAAGACTTAAAAATTCGAAAATTAATAAAAGAGAAAACAAGATATGGTGAAGTTTCTAAGGTGAAGATAGAACGGGCAGGAGATTATGTCCGGGTGAATATTTTTACCGCTCGGCCTGGAATTATAATTGGTAAAAAAGGTCAGGATGTAGAAAATTTAAGGAAAAATATAGAAATATTAATTAATAAAAAAGCTTTTATAAATATTATTGAAATAAAAGCACCGGAATTAGAAGCTCAGTTAGTGGCAGGAAACGTTGCTTTTCAGTTGGAAAAACAAATAGCTTATAGGAGAGCGATAAATCGTGCTATAGAACGAACAATGAGAAGAGGTGCTCTCGGAATTAAAATATGTGTTTCAGGTAGATTATCAGGAGCGGAAATAGCACGTAGTGAGTGGATCAAAGAAGGGCGAATTCCGTTGCAGACAATGAGAGCTGATATTGATTATGGTGTTAAAGAAGCTATTACTACTTATGGCCGAATTGGTGTAAAGGTCTGGATATTCAAAAAAGAAATAATTAAGAAAGAAAGCAAGAAAATAATACCGGACAATAAAGAAATTAATAATATTGAAAATGAAAATAAAGCGAATGCAACAGCAAAATTGAGTGAGGGAGAAAAAGATGTTGATTCCGAAAAGAGTTAAATATCGTAAATCACATCGGGGAAGAATGAAGGGAAAGGCAAAGGGAGGAACGGATGTCTCCTTTGGAGAATATGGCCTACAAGCATTAGAACCGGCATGGATTACAGGTCGTCAAATTGAATCTGCGCGTATATCTTTAACGCGTTCAATAAAGAAAGAGGGAAAGGTTTGGATTAGAATTTTTCCGGATAAACCTGTTTCTAAAAAACCGGCTGAAACCCGGATGGGGAAGGGAAAAGGAATGCCGGAGTTTTGGGTAGCGGTAGTAAAACCGGGAAGAGTTATTTTTGAATTGGAAGGATTATCCCATGCAGATGCGAAAAACGCAATAAAGCGGGCTTCACATAAATTGCCGATTAAAACTAAGTTTTTAATGCGTAAGGAAATTTAGTTTTCTGTTTAGTCGTTAAATATAGATTAATAAAGTTGTGGGAGATGATAATGGATGTAAAACAAATAAGAGAACTTTCGCTTGTTGAATTGGAAGAAAAATTAAGAGCTGTTAAAGAGCAATTGTTTAAGTTGAAATTTCAGAAAGCAATGATTTCTCCTAAAAATCCTTTGGTAATCAGGGGGTTGAGAAGGGATATTGCCCGGATGAAAACTATTTTGTCGGAACAAAAAACCGAACAAAAGACTAAGAAACAATGATAAGTGAAAAGAACATAATTATTAATAATGTTTTAGAATGGAAATATTTTAAGGGGTGTTAAAAAGGGAGAGGTAGAGATAATGGAAAATAAAACAAAAAAAGTTCGAATAGGAGAAGTCGTTTCTGATAAAATGAATAAATCGCGGGTAGTGAAAGTTTCCCGAAAAGTTAGACATCCTTTATATAGTAAAGTAATTAAAAGAACAACCTCTTTTATGGTTCATGATGAAAAGAATGAATCGCATTTTGGGGATAAGGTAAAAATTATTGAGTCCAGGCCGTTGAGTAAAAATAAAAGATGGTATCTGGCTGAAATAATAGAAAAATCAAAAAATATTTAATTAAAAAGGAAGTGAATTAATCAATGATTCAAGTACAAACCAAATTGAAAGTTGCGGATAATTCCGGGGCTAAGGAAATAATGTGTATAAAGGCTTTGGGCGGAACAAAAAGAAAATATGCCCGGATAGGGGATATTATTATTGGTGCCGTGAAAAAGGCTGTTCCGGGAGCAGCGATAAAAAAGGGAGACGTGGTCAGAGCTGTGGTGGTAAGAACGGTTAAAGAATATAGACGGAAAGATGGTTCGTATATTAAATTTGACGAGAATGGTGCTGTAATAATTGATGATAAAAACGAGCCTAAGGGGACACGTATTTTTGGTCCGGTAGCCAGGGAATTGCGAAATAAAAAGTTTATGAAAATAATTTCTCTTGCACCGGAAGTTGTTTAATCAGGAAAGGAACAATATAAAAAACGCAGGGCAAACACAGGAATTGTTTTTGATAGGGGAGAGGTAATGTTACATATTAAAAAAAAGGATAAAGTAAAGGTTTTAATAGGGAAAGATAAAGGAAAGACAGGAGAGGTTCTGAAAGTCTTTCCGGTTAAGGAGAGGGTAATTATTAGTAAGATAAATTTTATAAAAAGACATACTCGTTCTACTCAAACAGAGCCGGGAGGAATTAGAGAAAAAGAAGCATCAATACATATTTCCAATGTAATGTTGGTGTGTAATAAATGCAATAAACCTACAAGAGTGAGTGTTGATTATTTATCTGATGGAAAAAAAATAAGAATTTGTAAAAAATGTGGCGAGATTATTGTTTAAGGTAGAAAAGAATTATTTTTTTAAGGGAGATAATGATGGCAGGGTTTTTAGAATTTTATAAAAAAGAGGGTATTTCCAAATTGAAAGAAAAGTTTGGATATAAAAATGTAATGCAAGTGCCGTGTTTAGAGAAAATAGTTGTAAATATGGGGTTATCGGAAGCCAAAGATGATGTAAAAATCATTGATAAGGCACGGGAGGAATTATCGGCTATAACCGGACAGGTTCCTTTAATTACTAAGGCAAAGAAATCTATTTCTAATTTTAAATTAAGGGAAGGCGTTCCTATTGGAGCAAAAGTTACTTTGAGAGGTAATAGAATGTATGATTTTTTGGAACGGCTGATAAAAGCATCACTTCCCAGAATTCGAGATTTTAAAGGAATTTCACGTAAGGCTTTTGATAAATGGGGTAATTATAATTTAGGCATTCGGGAGCAATCGATTTTCCCTGAGATAAGAGTGGATAAAGTGGAAAAAACAAGAGGGTTAAATATTACGATTGAGATTAATTCTAAATCGATAGAGGAATCAATGGAGTTGTTGATTTTAATGGGAATGCCTTTTCAGAAAAAATAAAGGAGTGATTGTATGGCTAAAACATGTTTAATTTATAAACAAAAATGTGAACCGAAGTATAAAACTCGCAAGTATAATCGTTGTAGTGTGTGTGGAAGGGCCAGGGGTTATATGCGGGATTTCGGTATATGTAGAATATGCTTTAGAGGTTTGGCTCATCAAGGGGAAATCCCCGGGATAACTAAATCCAGTTGGTAAATAAAATAAGTAAATAAAATGAGGTGAAAAAAATGTCCATGACGGATCCAATTGCGGATATGTTAACAAGAATTCGAAATGCTAATAAGGAATTTAAGGAAAAGGTTGATATTCCTGCTTCAAAAATTAAAAAGGAAATAATAGAGATTTTGAAGCAAGAAGGGTTTGTTGCTAATTATAAATTTATTTCTGACCGGAAACAGGGGATTTTGCGTGTTTATTTAAAATATGCTTATCCCAGAGAGAGGGTAATAAAAAAAATAAAACGTATTAGTAGGCCGGGTTTAAGAATTTATAAGAGTTTTGATCAACTTCCCGTAGTCCTCAATGGGTTGGGAATGGCAGTGATTTCTACTTCTAAAGGAATAATGACTGACCAGAAAGCACGCCAGGCGCGAGTAGGCGGGGAAGTAGTTTGTTATATTTGGTAATTTAAAATTCGAACTAAAAACGAAGAAGTAATTTAGAAATTTTTTTATGGCTAAGAGGAGAAAGAAATGAGTAGAATAGGGAAAAAACCGGTGAAAGTTCCTGCTGGTGTAAAAATAGAAATAAAAAACAGCATAATTGAGGTTACAGGTCCTAAAGGAAAATTGGAGCAAAAGGTACATCCGACAATGAAAGTGACGCTGAAGGAAAATGAATTATTAGTAAACCGTCCATCAGATGCTAAATTATACAGAGCGATTCATGGAACAACACGGGCAATAATTGCTAATATGGTTAAAGGTGTTACTGAGGGGTTTGAAAAGACTTTGCAGATACAGGGAGTAGGATATCGTGCATCTGTTTCAGGGAGAAAATTAATTTTACAATTAGGATTTTCTCATCCGGTAGAATTTTCTTTTCCTGAAGATGTAGATGTTTCAGTAGTTCCAAAAAAAAATCAAATAGTTGTTAGTGGAATTAATAAGCAGATTGTCGGTGAAATTTCAAGTAATATTCGTGCCCTTAAAAAACCTGAGCCATATAAGGGAAAGGGAATTAGGTATTTGAATGAATATGTAAGACGAAAAGCCGGTAAAGCTGCCGGGGTAGGTGGTTCAGGGGGCAAGAAGTAAAACGACATCTTGAAAAAAATGAGGTAAAGAGATGAAAAAAGGACGTTTAAAAAAAAGAAAAGAAAGACATGCTCGAATTCGTAAAATTATTTCCGGAGTAGAAGGGTGTCCACGATTGTGTGTATATAAGAGTTTGAAACATATTTATGTGCAAATCATAGATGATGAAAAAGGGAGAACTCTGGTGGCTTGTTCTACATTATCTCCTGAAATAAAAGGGGAGATATCCGGTTCCGGAAATATTGCCGCAGCGGAAAAGGTAGGTAGCTTGATTGCTGAAAAAGCAAAAAAAGTAGGAATAAAAAAGATAGTTTTTGATAGAAGTGGGTATATGTATCACGGTAAAATAAAGACTTTAGCGGATGCTGCGAGAAAAATCGGCCTCCAATTTTAATGGAAGATTTATTCCTGAAAAATTAGTTTTTGCTTGTAAAGAAAAGGTTAATTTAGTGAAATAAAGAGGGTAATTATTAGAATGTATTTGGGGTGTGATAAATTTAGTTTAGAATCCATGGATGTTGTATGAGGAGGAGAAGGAATTGAACAGAGATATTGTTAATAAAAAGGACAAAGGAGAAAAAAAGGTAAAAGGTGATTTGAAGGAAACAGTAGTGTTTGTAAATAGAGTAGCAAAAGTGGTAAAAGGTGGAAAGCGATTTAGTTTTAGTGCTTTAGTTGTTGTGGGGGATGAAATTAATCGTGTAGGGGTTGGAATAGGTAAAGCAAAGGTAGTTCAGGGTGCTATCCGGAAGGCGATAACAAAGGCAAAAAAAAATATGGTAAGTATTTGCCTGCGTAATACGACCATACCTCATGAAATAATGGGTAAATTTGGAGCAGGCAGGGTTTTGTTAAAACCAGCTTCCCCGGGAACGGGTGTAATAGCCGGGGGGCCGGTAAGAGCAGTTTTAGAAGCTTGTGGGATAAAGGATATTTTAAGCAAGTCTTTGCGTACAAACAATCCTTTTAATGTCGTTTATGCTACTATGAATGGATTGGAAAGTTTGCGTACGAAAGAACAGGTAATGGATCTTAGAAAAAGAATTACCAAGTGAAAAAATAATTTTATGGAGAATAAAAGGAAATGAATTTAAATGAACTTAAACCGGCAAAAGGCAGCAGGCAAAATAAAAAACGGGTAGGGCGTGGCCCTGGTTCGGGAAGGGGATTGCATTGTGGCCGGGGAAATAAAGGACAAAATTCCCGCACAGGCGGAGGGGTTAGGGTTGGTTTCGAAGGAGGACAGATGCCTTTAACCAGAAGGCTGCCTAAAAGGGGTTTTAGAAACGCACCTTTTAGAAAAGAATATACAATAATAAATGTTTCTGAATTAGATAGAAGATTTAAAGAAGGAACAGAAGTAACTGTCCAAATTTTAAGAGAAATGAGATTGACGAAAAGAGATTTTTTGGTAAAAATTTTAGGTGGGGGAGAAATAAAAAAATCTTTACAGGTGAAGGTAAACGCTTTTAGTGAAAGTGCCCGGCAAAAAATAGAGGCGGCCGGAGGAAAGATTCAGATTATTTAAATAAGCATTTAAAAAAACGAAATTCGATTATAATTTAACCGTACGAATAAGAAAGGAATTTTTATGCCAGGTGGGTTTGGAAGTATTTTTAAAGTCCCGGAGTTAAGAAAAAGAATATTGTTTACTCTGGGGATATTGGTAGTTTATCGGATAGGAGCGGCGATTCCTACTCCCGGGATTGATGGAATAGCCCTGAAAGCTTTTTTTCAAACGCAAACAAATACTTTGTTAGGGTTTTTGGATATGTTTTCCGGAGGGGCGTTAAACAGATTATCTATTTTTTCTATGGGGGTTATGCCTTATATTAATGCATCTATTATTATGTCTTTATTACAAACAATTATCCCTTATTTGGAAAAATTGTCTAAAGAAGGGGAAGAAGGAAGAAAAAAAATTACCCAGATTACCCGTTATGCAACGTTGTTTTTGGCTTCGATTCAATCTTATGGATTGACTTTTATGATGCAGGCAATGGAAGCACCGAATAAAGCCCCGGTAGTAATGAATCCCGGTTTAAACTTTCAGTTATTAACAGTACTGACCTTAACTACGGGAACGGTATTTATTATGTGGTTAGGAGAACGGATTACTGAGCAGGGAATAGGAAATGGAATTTCTTTGATTATTTTTGCGGGGATAGTTGATAGATTACCGGGTGCTGTAAAAAATATTTTTATTCTTTTGAAAAGTGAGGGGATTTCATTATTTACCGTTTTAATCCTTTTGGCGATAATATTAATGATTACTGCCGCTGTAGTTTTTGTTCAGCAGGCACAGAGGAGGATTCCCGTACAATATGCTAAAAGGGTTGTGGGAAGGAAAATGTATGGGGGGCAAACTACTTATTTACCTTTAAAAGTAGATCAGTCGGGAGTAATTGCTGTAATTTTTGCAGTGAGTGTACTTTCTTTTCCTTTGACGATTGCCCAATTTTTTCCTGATGCAGCGATGGGTAAATTGATTACCAGTTGGTGGTCGAGAGGGAGTTGGATTTATCAATTGGTTTATGTGTCATTGATTATTTTCTTTTGTTATTTTTATACGGCAATTACTTTTAATCCACAGGATTTGGCGGATAATATGAAAAAATGGGGTGGGTTTGTTCCGGGTATTCGTCCGGGAGAAGCTACTGCTAACTATATTGATAGAATTTTAGTAAGAATAACCCTGGTGGGAGCGGTTTTTGTGGCAATAATTGCTGTTTTACCGGATTATTTGCGTGCATGGTTGAATGCTCCTTTCTTCTTTGGGGGAACAGCATTGTTAATTGTTGTAGGTGTAGGGTTGGATACAATGGGACAGATAGAATCTCATTTGATTATGCGACATTATGATGGGTTTGTTAAAAAAGGAAGGATTAGAGGTAGAGGTCGATAGTTTAATGTGAAGTAATTTGTTTTTCAAAAACGGGAGAAAAAATAAAAAAGTGAATTTGATTTTATTGGGAGCACCTGGGTCAGGTAAAGGGACTCAGGCATTTAAATTGTCGGAAAAATATAAAATATCACATATTTCTACAGGTGATATATTTCGGGAAGCAATTAAAAAAGAGGATGCTTTTAGTTTAAAAGTGAAACGGATAGTAGAAGGAGGCGGATTAGTTCCTGACGAAATAGTTTTAGAAATTGTCTTAAGAGAATTACGGCTGGAGTCAAATGCTGCAGGGTTTGTTTTGGATGGATTTCCCAGGACATTATTTCAGGCAGAATCTTTGGATAAGAATTTTAGAAAACCTTTGAAAGTTTTGTATATAAAATTAGAGGAGAAAGAAGTAGTCAGGAGATTATCCGGCAGGAGAATTTGTAAGCAATGCGGAAAAGGATATCATTTGCTTTTTAATCCTTCCAGGGAAGAGAGGGTTTGTGATTCTTGTGGTGGAGAACTTTATCAGAGAAAAGATGATGAAGAGGCAACGATAAAAAATCGTTTGTTGTTTTATGAAAAACATATAGAGCATGTTCTTTCTTTTTACGAAAAAAAAGGGAATCTTTTTGTCTTTGAAGGAGACAGGACAATTGAAGAAATTTTTTCCCGTTTGTGTAAGGTTATAGGTGAATGATTATAATAAAATCGAAAAACGAAGTAAATAAGATAAGGGAAAGTTGTCGTATCGTTGCGGATGTTTGCCGTGTTTTAAAAAAAGAGATTTTACCGGGAGTGGAGACCCGTCAACTTGATAAGCGGGCAGAAGGGATGATTAGGGAAAAGAAGGCTGAGCCTGCTTTTTTGGGATATAGAGGATTTCCGGCAAGTATTTGTGTGTCTGTTAATGAAAAGGTAGTTCATGGTATCCCTGAAGGAAAAAAGTTAGAAGAAGGGGATATTTTAAGTTTAGACATCGGGGTTTTGTATAATGGATACTATGCGGATATGGCATTTACAACGGCGGTGGGCCGGATAAGTAAAAAAGCGGAAAAATTGATAGAGGTTACTAAAGAGTCTTTGTATTGTGGGATTGAAAAAATGTATTCTGGGAATAGATTAGGTGATATATCGAATGCAGTTCAGGTAAAAGTCGAATCTAATAATTTTTCGGTAGTGCGGGATTTTGTCGGACACGGGGTTGGTGCTCAGTTGCATGAAGATCCGCAGATACCTAATTATGGTTTACCGAATAAGGGCCCTTTTTTGAAGGAAGGAATGGTTTTTGCTTTGGAACCGATGGTCAATTTAGGTGGATGGGAAACGAAAGTTCTTGATGACAATTGGACTGTGGTAACTAAAGACGGGAGTTTGTCGGCACATTTTGAACATACAGTGGCTATAACCGCTAATGGTCCGGAAATATTAACTGAATGGTAATTGTTAAAAAAAAAGAGAAGGAAATTAATTATGACCAAAGAAGCGAAAATTGAAGTAGAAGGCATAATCGTAGAGACATTACCCAATGCAATGTTTTGGGTAAAACTAGATAATGGACACAAGGTTTTAGCACACATTTCAGGAAAAATAAGAATGCATTTTATTAGAATATTACCGGGAGACAGGGTTAAAGTGGAATTATCTCCTTATGATTTAGCCCGGGGAAGAATTACTTATAGAACGAAATGAAAATAATTTAGTTTGATAGGGAGTAATTAAATGAAAGTCAGGTCATCAGTTAAGCCGATGTGTAAAAAATGTAAAATAATAAAAAGAAAGGGTGTTGTAAGGATTATTTGTACTAATTTACGTCATAAACAGAGACAAGGATAAAGAAATATTGTGAGGGAGGATTAAATGGCTCGTATTGCAGGGGTGGATTTACCACGGGATAAAAGGGTTGAAGTAGGGATTACTTATATTTACGGTATTGGAAGGATGTTGGCTCTTCACATTTTAAAAGTAATAGAGATTGACCCTAATACCCGGGTGAAAAATTTGACCGAGACAGAGATAAGTAAATTAAATAGTTTTATTCAGGATAATATTAAAGTAGAAGGAGATTTGCGGCGGGAAATTCATCAGAATATAAGAAGGCTGATAGAAATCCGTAGTTATCGTGGTTTACGACATCGCAGAAATTTGCCTTTAAGGGGGCAGAGAACGCGCACTAATGCACGAACTAAAAGAGGAAACAGAAGAACCGTGGGGTCTGCCCGTGTGGAAAAACAAAAGAGCGGATCATCTGCAAAAAAATAATAATAGGTTAAGGTATAAAGAATAGTTGTTTTTAATTTAAATGGATAAAAAAAAAGAGGAGGGGAGATGCCACCTAAGAAAAAGGGCGGGGTAAAGAAAAAAGTAATTAGAGGTGTAGTTCAGGGGCAAGCTCATATTCAATCAAGTTTTAATAATACAATTATAACTATAACTGATGAACAGGGTAAGGTTTTGAGTTGCTCAAGTGCGGGGGCTGTAGGATTTAAAGGGGCAAAGAAAGGAACCCCCTTTGCTGCACAAATTGCATCACAAGCTTGTGCTAAAAAGGCGCAGGAAATGGGTTTAAGACAGGTAGCTGTTCTGGTTAAAGGGCCGGGGTCAGGAAGAGAAACAGCTATTCGGGCTTTACAGTCAGCAGGGTTGATGATTACTTCTATAAAAGATATTACTCCTATTCCGCATAATGGGTGTCGTCCGCCGAAACAAAGGCGGGTATAAATTAAAAGGAGGACATGATTTAAGATGGCTAGATATACTGGGCCGGTTTGTCGGCTATGTCGTAGAGAAGGAATAAAATTGTTTTTAAAAGGGAGTAGATGTTATACTTCTAAATGTGTTATGGAAAAGAAAGTAGTGGCTCCCGGACAACGTAGCCGAAGAAGAACCAAGATTTCAGAGTATGCATTGCAATTAAGAGAGAAACAAAAAGCTAAAAGAATGGCTGGTGTTTTGGAAAGTCAATTTCGTAGATATTTTCACAGGGCAGAGAAGAAAACAGGACTGACCGGAGAAAATCTCTTACTTGAATTAGAATTGAGATTTGATAATATAGTTTTTCGCCTGGGGTTTTCGAGTTCAAAAAGAGAGGCACGGCAACTTATTCGGCATAGGCATTTTTTAATAAACGGTAAGACCGTAGATATTCCCTCTTATGAAGTGAAAGTTCAGGATAAAATTACTCTTCGGGAAAAAAGTAAAGAAAATATTCAAATCAAAAGTGCAGTGGAAGAAAGTAAAAAAAGGGGATTGCCTTCATGGTTGGAATTTGATGAAAAAAAACTGGAAGGGAATGTCCTTAATTTGCCCAATAGAGAAGAAATGTCGATACCGGTACAAGAGCAATTGATTGTAGAATTATATTCTAAGTAGTAATTTGTAAAACTTATGTAATGAATACAAAATAAATATTTTAAGATGGGGGTATAGAAAAGATGATGTTTAATGATTTAGTTATCCCTGAAAGGCTTATTATTGATAAAGGGAAAAGTTCTGATGTTTACGGGAGATTTATTGCTGAACCGTTTGAAAGAGGATATGGGCATACAATAGGCAATTCCTTAAGGAGAATTCTTCTTTCTTCTTTAGAAAGTGCGGCCGTAACGGCAGTGAAAATTAAAGGTGTAATGCATGAGTTTTCTGTTTTGCCGGGAGTAGTGGAAGATGTAACCAATATAATCTTAAATCTTAAATTGCTGCGTTTTAAACTATATTCTTCCGGCCCGGAGACACTTTATTTGCAAATATCCAGGGAAGGAAAGGTTACGGCAAAAGACATTAAACCTAATTCTAATGTGGAAATTCTTAATTTAGATCAAACTATCCTTACTTTAGATAATAACGGGAAAATAGAAATGGAAATAGAAGTAAATAAAGGCCGTGGTTATGTTCCCAGTGAAAAGAACAAAAGTAAAGATCATCCTATTGGAACAATAGCGATGGATTCTATTTTTAGTCCTGTAATCAGGGTTAATTATGAGGTGGAAGACACTAGAATAGAGCAGGTAACCGATTATAATAGATTAATTATGGAAATATGGACGGATGGGAGTGTTTTACCTCAGGATGCCCTTGCTTATGCAGCTAAGATTTTGAAAGATTCTTTAACTATTTTTATTAATTTTGACGAAGAAAAAATAGTAGAAAAAAAAGAAGAAACCAAGGAAAAAGAAAAGGAAGATGGCCCTTCTCAGGAAATGCTTGAGCAATCCGTAGAAATTATTGAGCTTTCCGTGCGGGCGGCTAATTGTCTGAAAGAAGCAAAGATAAAAACTTTGGGAGATTTAATAAAGAGAAAAGAAGATGATTTATTACAACGTAGAAATTTTGGGAGAAAATCTCTGGAAGAAATAAAAGAGAAACTTAAGGAATTGGGACTTTCTTTGGGTAGATAGAATATTTGAGTACTATGTGATTAAACTAACTTAATTAGACTTGGAGGGAATGCTTTTATGGGAAGAGCGAAAGTAGGAAGACAATTGGGAAGAGATAGTGCGCAAAGGAGATCTTTATTGCGTAATCTGGCGAGTGATTTATTTAAATATGAAGAGATAAAAACTACGGAAGCTAAAGCAAAGGAATTAAAACGGTTTGCTGAAAAGATTATTACCCGTGCTAAAAAAGGTGATGCTCTTGCGCGTAGAATAATTAAGAAAGATATAACTAATAAAGAAATAGTAAAAAAACTGATAGATGTTTTAGCTGTTAGATATGCTCAGAGAAATGGAGGGTATACCCGGATTTTAAAACTTAATTTTCGTGCCGGGGATGGGGCACAAATTTGTATGATTCGATTGACGGAATAATTTATTTCTTGATTTTACCCCTTTTCTTTTTTTACCCCTCATTTTCCGCTTTTATTTTATAGACAATTAAAATATTGACCATAGAATTTAAATTTTACTGTGGAGGCAGGAATGTTTAATTATTTATTTGGAATATTTTCTAATGATATGGGAATTGATTTGGGAACAGCGAACACCCTTGTTTATGTAAAAGGAGAAGGGATAATTTTACGTGAACCTTCTGTGGTAGCGATTGACCGTGAAACAAGAAATGCTCTGGCAGTAGGATTGGAAGCAAAAAGGATGATTGGGAAAACACCGGCTAACATTATAGCCGTTCGTCCTATGCGTAATGGTGTAATTGCTGATTTTGAAATTACGGAAAGAATGATTCGTTATTTTATAAAAAAGGTACATAATCGAAAAGCCTTGCTTCATCCAAGAATAGTAATCGGAGTTCCTTCGGGGATTACAGAAGTGGAGCGGAGAGCTGTAAGGGAGTCAGCGTCTCAGGCGGGAGCCAGGGAAGTTCATTTAATTGAAGAACCTATGGCAGCAGCAATTGGTGCGGATATTCCGGTGTATGAACCGGCGGGAAATATGATTGTAGACATAGGTGGAGGAACTACGGAAGTCGCAGTGATTTCTTTGGGTGGAATGGTGGTTACTAAATCAGTGAGGGTGGCCGGGGATGAAATGGATGAATCTATTGTTCAATATTTCAAAAAAAAATATAATCTTTTAATCGGCGAACGTACGGCGGAAGATGTGAAAATTAATATTGGTTCGGTTTCTCCTCAATATGCGGAAATGGATGCAGTAGAAGTAAAAGGAAGGGATTTAGTTTCGGGTTTGCCTAAAACGGTTAAGATTAGCTCGGAAGAAGTGGGTAAGGCTTTGAGTGAACCTATAAAGACTATTGTAGAGGCAATAAAAAACACTTTAGAAGAAACACCTGCTGAATTATCCGCGGATTTAGTAGATAGGGGAATTATTTTAGCAGGAGGAGGTGCTTTGCTTAAGGGGTTACCGGAACTTATCAAAAAGGAAACGGAACTTCCGGTAAGTATTGCTCCTGATCCGTTAACCTGTGTTGCCCTGGGAGCAGGAAAATATCTTGAAGAATTGGATTCTCTTAAAAAAGGCAAAAACATAATGGATGAAGCGGAGAGAAAAGGTTAAATGGCGGAGTTTATAGAAAAAAAGAAAACGTTGTTTACTTTCTTTTCTTTAATATTCATTTCCGTTATTTTTATGTCTTTGCGGATGGATCGGAAAATCGGAGTCTTTAGAAATATTATTTTTTATGTTTTTTCCGCTGCACCTGCGCATATAGATAATGTTTTAAGACAGAGCCAGGGTGTTGCAGAAAGAATTTATGCTATGGGTTTGGTCTATAAAGAAAATGTTGAATTAAAGAAAGAGATTGGGGTTTTTGTTGAGAAGGAAACATATTTTAAGAAGTTAAAATTAGAGAATAAACGATTGGAAGAGATAGTTCAATATGAAAGTAATCTGTCTTATAAAAGGCAGGTTGTAGCCAGGATGATTGGGCGGGAACCTAATAGTTGGTATAATGCGATAATTATCAATAAGGGGACAAAAACCGGGATAAATAATGATGATATAGTAATTACTTATCAACAGGGCCAGGAGGGAGTAATAGGCAGGGTCATAGAAACCTCTTATTTTTCCTCGAAAGTTCTATTAATTACGGATAGTAATTCTGCAATAGCGGCTTATATAAAAAGAAACGAAGAAGACGGATTAATAGAAGGACAGAATAAAGAAGATTTAATAATGAAATATCTTAGTTCTAAAGCAAATGTTCAAATAGGGGATACAATAGTAACTTCAGGGTACGGTGGTGTTTTTCCGGGACAAATAGTAATTGGAAAAGTGAAAACTGTACTGGTGGAAAATTCTCCCGGGCATTTTAGAGGGGCTCTGATTTCTCCTGTTATAAATCTTAATCGAATATCCGATGTTTTAGTAATTAAACGATGAAAAGATTTTCCTTTCTGTTTTTTACTTTTATTTTAATGTTAACTTTTCAATTTTCTTTCCTGTGGCGGTTTTCTTTTTTTGGTGTAATTCCCAATATACTATTGATTTTAATTGTTTGGTTTTCTCTCTACAAAGGTTCCCATAAAGGGCAAATAATGGGTTTTTTTACGGGGATAGTGGTAGATGCTTTTTCTATAGGCATTTTTGGTGCTAATGCATTTCTTTTTACCGGCGTTGGATTTTTTGTAGGTTTACTAAAGAAGAAAGTAGATGAAGGGAATATTCTTGTCCAGGGGTTGCTTGTTTTTTTTGTCACTTTTTTTTATTGTTCCGGGTTTTTGCTGTTAACAAAGATTTTTGGGGAAAGAAAAGTAATAATCTCAGGGAAAACATTATTATTGTTGCCTTTGTATAATGGGTTACTTGCCCCTTTATGTTTCGTCGTTTTAGTTTGGTGGGCGAAATTATGGAGGGAGAAGATGTATGTGGCAGATTGAAAGTAATAGGCTTGAATATCAAAAGTTTAAAAATAGAATTTTTCTTTTTCTGTGTTTTCTGAGTTTTATTTTTTTTGTTCTCTATTTAAGACTTTTTCAATTGCAAATTATAGACGGACAATATTTTAAAAAAATTTCGAAAGAAAATTGTATTCAAATTCTTTTTCAACAAGCTCCCCGGGGTACGATTTTAGATAGAAAAGGTGAGATTTTAGCAGGTAACCGCAGTGCTTTTTCACTTCTTTTTTCTCCTTTTAACCTGTCTGATTCTGATATAGAAAAATCCGTAGATAAAATAAATAATGTTTTAGGTGAAGATAAAAATAAAGATAATTTTATCCGCAAAATTGCCTTTCAAAAGAGATATCCTTTTACTTATGCCTGCCTGATGAGAAATATTGGAAGAAAAAAGATGTTTCAATTTGCCGAAGAGAAGCTTAATATTCCGGGGATTAATATTCAAACAGAAACCGTAAGATTTTATCCCCGCAAAAATTTTGCTTCTCACGTTTTAGGGTATATAGGGGAAATAAATGCTAATGAATTAATGAAAAGAGGAGATGAATGCCGGCAGGGAAATGTTGTAGGCAAAATTGGTCTCGAAAAAGTTTATGATTCTGAATTAAGAGGGGTAGAAGGAGGTAAGCAAATAGAGGTTGATGTCCTTGGCCGTGAATTGCGCGTATTGCGGGAGATAATACCGGCAAAAGGGAATACATTAATGCTTACTATCGATAATAGGTTACAAATATTGGCTGAAGATGCTTTAGGGGACGCTGCGGGGGCAATAGTAATTTTAGATCCCCGAAATGGCGAGGTTTTAAGTTTAGTTAGTAAACCGGATTTTGATTCGAATATTTTCACTGTTCCTTTAAATGCTAAAGAATGGAATTATTTTTTTACTTCTCCTGATTATCCTTTATTAAATCGTGCAATTCAAGCTCAGTATGCACCTGGTTCGATATTTAAAATTTTAGTAACTCTTGCCGCTCTGGAAGAGAAAAAAATTAATCTTAACGATACTTTTTTTTGTAAAGGATTTTTGACCTGTGGGAAAGAAGAACGGGTTTTTAGATGCTGGAAAAGGAAAGGACACGGGAGACAGAATCTTATTCAGGCAGTGGCTAATTCCTGCGATGTATATTTTTATGAAATGGGATTGAAAACGGGAGTAAGGAATATATCCAAGTATGCCAGGAAATTTGGTTTAGGGAAAAAAACAGGAATTGATTTGCCTTCGGAAAAAAAAGGGCTTGTTCCCTCTCCCGAATGGAAGAAGAAAAAAATCGGCAATCCGTGGTTTGATGGAGACACCTTAAATTTTAGTATTGGGCAGGGGTATCTTTTAGTTACACCGTTACAAATGGCTAATCTGGTTTGTGCTGTAGTTAATGGAGGTAAATTATATCGTCCTTATGTAGTGAAAAAAATTTTTGATAATAAAAATAACTTGATAAAGAAAATAAAACCTTATAAAATAAGGGATATAGAAATATCGGATAATACTTTAAAGTTTATAAAAAAAAGTTTGAAGGAAACCGTCGAAAAGGGTACGGGACGGGGTGCTTATATAGAGAATCTTTCTGTTGGGGGAAAGACAGGCACTGCAGAAAATCCTCATGGGGAGAATCATGCATGGTTTGTTTGTTTTACACCAGTGGAAGATCCTCAAATAGTAATTTGTGTTTTAGTTGAACATGGTGGAAGCGGAGGAGCAGTGGCGGCTCCTGTAGCGCGTAAAATTTTACAGGGAGCAATTCCTTTTTTAAATAAAGGGGAAGTAAACAAGGATGTTTTAAAGACAGGAATGAAAAACAATGAGTTTTAAGAATAGTGCCAGAAAATTTGATTATTTACTTTTTTTTTCTACTATATTAATTATTGCTTTGGGGATATTATTTATCTTTAGTGCTGTTTATCATGGGAGAATAACTTCTCCTCTTTGGAGTAAACAGTTAATTGCGGTAGGTTTAGGACTTGTATTGATGTTTCTTGCTATTGTCGTAAATTATCAGATATTTGGGCAATATGGTTATTATTTTTATTTTTTTTCCTTAATTTCCTTAGTTTTAGTTCTTTTTTTAGGCAAAACTGTGAGAGGTGCACAGAGTTGGTTTGTTTTTAATAATTTTTCCATTCAACCATCTGAATTTGCTAAAATTCCTTTTATTTTTGCCTTATCGATATATTTGTCTAAAAATAATCGGCAGATAGAGAGTTTAAAAACTTTAATTGTTCCTCTTTTACTTACGCTAATCCCGATGATTTTAATCTTGAAGCAGCCGGATTTTGGTTCAGCGATGATATTACTGCCCGTATGTTTAGCGATGATGTTTGTAGGAGGGGCAAAAAGTATTTATATTTTATCTGTTCTTCTTTATGGGGTTATTACATTGGGGGTCCCTTTTTTGATTACTTATCTTTCTTTTCATCAGGATATTCTGATTAATTCGGTAATTTTAAAATTTATAACTATGGCGGCAACTCATTGGTTGCAGGGAATAGTATTTATTTTAGCAATAGTTCTCATTTTGGCAGTAATTTTTTATCTCTTAATTAATTTTAAATTTTCAGTGAATTTTAATAATTTTATAATTACTTCTTTGCTGGTTGTTGGAGGATGTATTTCCTCTTGTTTTGTGCAGAATTTTTTTCTGAGAGGATATCAGAAGAAACGCCTTTTGGCTTTTTTAGATCCTCAAATAGATCCGTTGGGGTCCGGTTATCATATTATTCAATCTAAAATTGCTATTGGTTCGGGAGGGTTTTTTGGGAAAGGTTTTTTGAATGGGACTCAAACGCAATTAGGTTTTTTGCCGGAACAACATACGGATTTTATTCTTTCGGTTGTGGCAGAAGAATGGGGTTTTTTAGGGGCAGGTTTGGTAATTTTTTTGTTTTTTATTATTATCTGGCGGGGTTTAAAGATTTCTATGGAAGCAAGGGATAGGTTCGGTAGTTTTCTGGCAGTAGGAATTTCCTGTATGTTTTTATTTTATACGATAACAAATGTAGGAATGGTAATGGGAATTATGCCTATAACCGGGTTACCTTTGCCTTTGTTTAGTTACGGTGGGTCTGCTTTAGTTTCAGGTATGATAGCCATAGGATTACTGTTAAATATTCATTTAAGACGGTATACTTATTAGAGAAAAGATAAAAAAGTCCATAGTCGATAGTCCATAGTCCATAGATAAAGACAAAAGAATAAATACTAAATTCTAAATTCAAAATACAAAATTCAAAACAAGGACAAAAGATAAAAGACGGTTAACAAAGGTAGTTTAATTGCTTGTTTCGCTAATTAGTAAGGCCAGTTTGTTATGGCGGAGTTTCATTTAGTATTTATGAGTCAGGAGTTTGAGCAAGGGAAAATAAAGGCAAAATATGTTTTTCTCTAGACGCATAATTTTACCCTGCGGGCACGCAAAAACAAGCTAAAAATGAAAAACTCGCTTTGCTCAGACAGTTCCATTTTTTTAACGCTTGTTTCTGTTAAAATTTGCTAAGTCGTTCAAAACACATTTCGCCTTCATTTTTTCTGTTTTGAATTTTGAAATTTGAGTTTGGAAGTTGGGAGTTAGAAATAGGGAAAATAAAGGCAAAACATGTTTTTCTATAGATGCATAATTTTACTCTATGGGCATGCAAAAACAAAATAGTCCATAGATAGAAACTACAGTTATTAGTTAGTAGTTATGAGTTATGAGTTAAAAAATAAAAGATAATGAATAGCAAAAAATATACTATAATGATGTTATAAATAAAAATGAGCAAAATTAATCTGGATAGAATTTTCCCTTTAGTGAGAAAACCTTTTCGGTATACTAATTGCGAATGGAATAGTATACATAAAAAGGGAAAGGATTTTTTGAAATTTTGCCTATGTTTTCCGGATCTTTATGAAATCGGCATGTCTAATCTGGGGATGCAAATTTTGTATAATATTATTAATTCCCGCGATGATGTTTTTTGTGAACGGGTTTATGCTCCGGATGTGGATTTAGAAAAACTTTTATTACAAAAAGATATTCCGCTTTTTTCCGTTGAGACAAAAAAATCCTTAAGAGAATTTGACATTTTAGGGTTTTCTATTTCTTGCGAATTAAGTTATACCAATATTTTAAATATTCTTACTTTAGGGCAAATACCTTTATATTCCGGGGAACGGGAAAAAGGATTTCCTTTGGTGATTGCCGGTGGTTTTGCTGTTTGTAATCCGGAACCTTTGGCTGATTTTATAGATGCTTTTGTTTTGGGCGAAGGAGAAGAAGTAATAGAAGAAATTATCGATGAGATTATTAAAACAGGGTATAAACGGGGAGACGGAAAAAGAGAAATATTAATGCATTTAAGTAAGATTCCGGGAATATATATTCCTTCTTTTTATAAAATAAATTATAAAAAGAACGGTGTCTTTAAAAATATTATTTCTGATGTAGAAAATGTTCCGAAGAAAATAAGTAAAAGAGTCGTGAATTTAGAAAAAGCTCCTTTTCCTGTGAGTCCTTTAGTTTCTCTGATGGATGTTGTGCATAATCGGTTAACTCTGGAAATTCAGCGTGGTTGCACCCGGGGATGTAGGTTTTGTCAGGCAGGAATGATTTTCCGTCCCAGAAGAGAGAGAAGCAAAGAAAAATTAATGCTAATTGCCGGGGAATGTTTAAAAAACACGGGATTTAAAGATATTTCACTTTTATCATTGTCTACCAGTGATTATACTCAAATTTTGGAACTGGTGGATTCAATGCAGAATAAATATAAAGATGAGAAGATAGCCATATCACTTCCTTCGTTAAGGAGCGATTCTTTTTTTTCTGTTTTGGCCGGTCATTTAACAAGGAATAAAAAAACAGGATTGACTTTTGCTCCTGAAGCCGGGAGTCAAAGATTGCGTGATGTTATTAATAAAGGAATTACGGAAGAGGAAATATTTTCTTCCATTCATTCTGCTGTGCAAAATGGCTGGAGAACGATTAAATTGTATTTTATGATTGGATTACCTTTTGAAAGAGAGGAAGACATAGAGGCGATAAATTTATTAATAAGGAAAATAAAAAAGAAACATTCTTCCTTGAATTTAAATTTCACGGCTTCTTTTTTTGTTCCTAAACCGCATACCCCTTTTCAGTGGGTAGCTCAGGAAGGGATGGAAGAATTAATAAGAAAAAAGACATATTTAAAAAAAGTATTACCCGGGCAGGTAAGAACGCAGAAGGTGGAAAGTAGTTTTTTGGAAGGTGTGTTTGCGAGAGGGGATAGGAAGTTGGGAAGGGTTATAAAAGAAGCTTATTTTAAGGGGTGCAGATTAGATTTATGGACGGAACATTTTCAGTTTGTTCTTTGGAAAGAAGCATTTGAAAAAGTAGGGATAGATCCTGCAAGTTATAATCGAAGGGTAAGAGGTGCTAAAGAAGTATTTTGCTGGGACCATTTGGATTTTGGTGTGGAAAAGGAATTTTTATGGAAGGAGTATAAAAAAGCCAAGGAGGGGAAAACAACCAGTGATTGTTTTGGGGAAAAATGTAATAATTGTGGGGTAAGCAGGAAAATAAATAAAGATGTGGTTTGTAATTTAAAAACGAAAAGAAGAAAAACCGGGAGAATATTAGAAACAAGGAAAAAAGAAAAAACCGTAGAAAGTAAAAATTTCGTAGAAAAAAGAGCACAAAAAATAAGAGTTAAGTTAAAAAAAGGAAAAGAATTAAAATATATTTCGCATTTAGGATTCATAGAAAGTTTACGAAAAGTGTTACGCAGGACAGGGTTGTCTTTTGTATATTCACATAAATTTAATCCTCAAATAAAAACATCTTTCAGTCCGGCTTTGCCGGTGGGTTATATGAGTGATACGGAATTTATGGATGTAGAATTGAAGGAAAAGGTGGGGGTAAGAGAAATAAAGGAAAGACTATTGGGACAATTGCCTATTGGTATAAAGATAGCAGGGATAAAAGAAATTTCTCTTTCCAGCCCTTCGCTGGAATCATTGGTTGAAATGGCAGAGTATGTTATTAAAGTCCCGGAGAATGAAGATAGAGCAGCGGAAAAGATAAGAGATTTTTTATTAAAGAAGAAAAGTTTGATAAGCAAGCAGACCAAAAAGGGCCCTAAAAAAATAAATATTTGTCCTTTAGTTTTCAGTATAAATTTAAATAAAGAAAAGTTGATAAATTTAATTTTATACTGCCGGGGAGGACAACAGGTAAAACCGGAATTGGTTATTAGGAAGATTTTTAACTTGAGTGAGGAAGAGACAAAGACTTTAAATATAAAAAGAATACGATTGCTGGATAATTCAGGAATAAATATTTCTTGAAATATATTGGTTATTTTGCAGAAGGGAGGGGTTGTGGATAGGGAAATAATAGTTAATTCCACAGAAGAAGAGATAAGGATTGCTGTTTTAGAAAAAGAGAAGCCTGTAGAATTTTTTATAGAGAGAAGGGAAGAAAAAAAAATAGTAGGAAATATTTATAAGGGGATTATAAAGAACATCCTTCCGGGAATTCAGTCAGTTTTTGTTGATATTGGTTTAGGAAGGAATGCTTATTTGGATTTTTCAAATATAAAGGAAGGAGATCGTAAGAAATTAGTCCTTGGGAAAGAAATTCTTGTCCAGATAACCAAAGAAGCTATTGGGACCAAGGGGGTTAAGGTTACTAATATTATTTCTTTGCCGGGAAGATGCCTTGTTTATATACCTGACAGCAAAAAGATAGGAGTTTCTCAGCTTATTACGGATAAAAAAGAAAGAACAAGATTAAGAGGAATAATGGGAAAACTTTTATCTGCTAATGATGGCTGTATTATTCGAACCGAAGCAGAGGGTATTAATATAAATGACTTGAAACGTGAGAGTAGATTTTTAATTAATTTATGGAAATCTATTACAACCCGATATCGTGTTTTTTCCGCACCTTCTTTAATACACAAGGATTTAGGTCTTATTTTTAAAATAGTAAGGGATATGCTGTCTTTAAATGTGGATTTGTTTTTAATTGATTCACAAAAAGAATATGAAGATGTTCTGGAGTTTGTTGGTTTGGTTCTTCCTCATTTGAAAAAGAAAATAATTCTTTATCAGGACAAAATACCTTTATTTGAAAAGTATAATTTGGAAAAAGAAATAAAAAAACTGATAAGGGCCAGAGTAAATTTACCTTCCGGGGGCTATATTATTATTCAAGAAACAGAAGCGTTATGTGCTATTGATGTAAATAGCGGTCGTTTTGTCGGTAAAAAAAACTCGGAAGAAACAGCACTGGCAGTTAATTTAGAAGCGGCAGTGGCGGTGGCCCGTCAGGTAAGATTGAAAAATGTCGGGGGAATTATCATTATTGATTTTGTTAGTATGCGTTACCGAAAAAATAATGAGAAAATAATTTCCGCTTTAGGAAAAAATATGAAAGCGGATAAAGCAAAAATTAAGATCGTTCCCGTAAGTTCTTTGGGCTTGATTGCGATGACCAGAGAAAGAAAAAGAGAAAGTATTATGAATGTATTGTGTGATACTTGTTCTTGCTGTGGAGGAACGGGTAAGGTTATTTCGATAAAAACTATAAGTATGGAAATTAAGAAGGAAATTATTAAAATGGCGATGACCCCGGGAATAATTGGGGTTATGGTAAGTCTCTCTTCTCCGGTAGCAAATTATTTTTCCGGAGAAAAAATAAAAAAATTAGAAAAAAAGACAGGAAGGAAAATAAAAATTAAGTCTGATTTAAAAATGCATATAGAAGATTACAGAATTAGTCCCTGGATATAGGGAAAAGACAAAGACAGTCCATAGTCCATCCGCCTTACTGACAGGTGGACTTCCGCTTTGCTTCAGCAGTCGATAGTTCATAGATAGAAATGACAGTTATAAGTTATAAGTTAACTACAAAAGACAACTAATAGTCCACAGTCAAAAGATAAAAGACTGCAAATAGCAAATGGCGAATAGCAAAAGAAGAAAAACAATTTTTCCCCCTTTGAAAAAGGGGGGTAGGGGGATTAAATAAAACAGTTAAATATTGAGATGTTATTGTAGGGGTGAACCTCTGTGTTCACCCGGACGAGAAAAATAAAGGCGAAAACATATTTTTCACTAGATGCATAATTTTACCCTATGGGCACGCAAAAACAAAATAGTCCATAGTCGACAGTCCATAGTCCATAGACAACGGAATAAAGATAACAGATATATGAGTTTGAAGTTTAAATTGATTAAATTGAGGTTTAAAAAAAAGCGGTTTGCAAACGCTTATTTTTGTTAAAATTTGCTATATCGTTCGAAACACATTTCGCCTTTATTATTTGGTTATATTTTTAGTTTTTTGTTTTGAATTTAGTATTTTGAATTTTGAATTTGTTTAGTATTTTGAATTTAGGATTTAGTATTTATTCTTTTGTCTTTATCTATGGACTGTTCTTTTTCTTTTTCTTTTAACTTTATGCCTGTCTTTAACTGTATTTCGGAGTGGTCTATTTTTCCATTAGTGTTGTCCGTTCATTTTTTTTTGTAATTACTGATGTTAAAAGTTTGAGCATAGTTTTTCATCTCTTTGGACGCAGATAATATTTCAATAGGGTTGGTGAATTCATAGTGCTGGTTGGTTATTACTCCGATTGCTACAAAAAGAACAGGAAACTGTAATTTATTTCCCTGATGATTTATGTTTTCAATAAAACCCTGTTTTTTATCCTCCAACGCATAAAAAGAAGAAATATTTTCGTCGAAATCTTCAATAATGGAAGAACATATATTATCTGCTTTTTTAGGTGTGGTTATTATAATAAACTTATTTTTGCCGGGATAGCCAACGAAGTCATCAAAAGTTTTTTTCTGATTGATAATTTTTGCTGTCTGGCAGATAAGTCTGTCACTTTTTAAATACCCATATTTATCATTGTAGCTTTTAAAATTATTTAAATCCGTATAACAGACTGCATATTTTAAATTTATAGCTAATAATTTTTCCGCTAAATTTTTTACGCAGTAATGTGGCTAAAAATTTATATTGCAATTTTTTTTGGATAATGTTATTATAAATTACCTTATTTGCAATGATGCATGTATTATGTCTAAAAAAATAATGTCTACGAAAAAAAATAAGTTCTTACCTTTTATAGTCAGGTCTTTATAATTAAAATAAAATTGATAAAAAATTGTATTGAAAAAGCTTTTGAATATTTGTTGTTATAAATCGTATTCTTGGCGATGATATTTGAAATAATTTCATTTTTTGTATCTTTAAGAAACATTTATAGAGTTATGCAAAATGACACATTCTGTCATTCCGCACTTGATGCGGAATCTATAATGTGCTTAAAATATCAATAGATTTCTGCTTTCGCAGGAATGACCCGCCTTACAAACTGGCGGACAGGCAATAAAGGTAAAAAGGCTATTTTGCAGAAGTCTAAAACATTTAAGAAAAGGAGGTTGAATATGTGTCCTGGAGATAAAAAGGTTAATAAAAAAATTGAAAATTTTAAAGATTTTCATCGGCTTATACCTGAATTTGTAAAAGAGATTAATAAAAATCAGCAATTAGCTATTCGTGCGGCAGTGAATCCTTTGCTGGCTTTTGAGGAATTGGGATATGATTTACCGCCCGAAGTTCAAAAAAAAGTGGGAAGATTTATTCGTTTTCGCACTAAAGATCGCAAGCGTTTGACAGAATTAGAGGCGGAGATTTATAAAACAGCAGGATGCACTTTTGATCTTGATTCTCCTAAGGAAGTGGAAACGGTTTTATTTGAAACTTTAAAGATGCGCAAACCTAAGGGGATGGAAGAAATGGTTACTTTAAATGTGATTGAAAAATGGATGACAATAGCAAAGAAGAAGAAAAAGAAAAAAGTAGAAAAAGGTGATCCTCTGGAAGGATTAAAAGAAAAACATGCTATTATTGCTCCCTTATTGTCTTATCGTAAAATCCAGGCAGGTAGCTCTGGTTTTGCTCCCCGGTCTCTTTATGAAGAACTCAAAGCGGGGAAAAAGAAATTTCCTATAAGTAAAATGCGCGTGCGTTTTCCCGAACAGCACAAGCATGAGGAGGTGGAAGATGCCTAATACCCGAGGTTTTGAAGTAGTAGCAGAGGTTGTAGTATCAGTTTTAAGGGAAATTTTCAAAGCAGCCTGGGATAACGGAGGGACGGGTGACCCGGGGTCTATTCCCCACGAGGTTGTTATAGAGGAAGGTTTAATGTTTGGGGCATACCAGGTAACCAGTGGTCAGGTTAGTATTCCCCAGGATGGTCTTGGTCTGAATATGGCACCGGCTGATAACGGAATAACCGTAAGATTAGCAACAGGGATTCAGGTAGATCTGGACCCGGCTACCATACCGGTACCTTCTCTATCTCAATTTAATATGACCGCAGACATTGATATAACCGCTCCTTTTGGAATTATTCCGGAAACAGAGTTTAATGTAGGGGTTATTTTTGAGGGGTTGCCCCGGGATAAGGTGAGTGTTGCCCTTACTAGTGGAGACCCTATCGAACCAATCTCAGATACCCTTATTGCCGAGTATATACATAATCTTTATGAACAGAACGGAGATACTTTTCCGCATACTATTACCCTGGAGGATCAGAGCTGGGGTGCTTTTACTTTTGATGTCTTTATTGAACTTTTTGATGATCTTTCTGACCCGGCGCGACGGATTGATGTACAACGTCCTGATCCCCATCATGTGGCCATATCTATACCCATTCATTTAAGGTTGAGTGATATAGAGTCTGCTTTGCCTGTCCTTTCTCCTATGGGAGTAAACGCCAGAATAATTATTACTGCCCCTTATGAGCAGACCTCAGGAAGAATTACCGCTAATTTAAGTGCGGCAGTAGTTACCGTAGAAGATTTAGCTTCTGCTTCAGGAATTGAAGGAAGTAATTATGATGCAAATAAAGCAGGAGCTGCTGCTTTTGGAATAGATCTTGATCAATTATTTATAACTCAGATCACTATACAAGGTGCAGCGCTGGTTCAGGGAATAGGAGACGATGACGGAGAAATAAAAATTGATTATCCTACCGTAGCTCAAATAGAACAGTTTATCGGTGATCAGGTGCATCAGGAGTTGCTCAATCGTCGCTACATAGGAGCCTGGACACCGGAAAGCCCGGAAGGTTCTCCTGTAGAAATCGTAGAGGTTCGTCCCAAGGCTTTAGCCGATGCTTTGGCTATTGGAATCAATCCGGGAACGGGTGCTGATGAAAATCTTTTGATTAATTTTGTTCCTGCTGCTCAGGGTTTTGCTATTGCTCTGGATGCGGATTTTGTTAACCAGACAATTGACGAGATTATTGCTGCTCCTGAACCTGACGGTTTCGGAGGGGTTCCCCAGGATTTCAATAATATAGAAGGGCATGATGCAAGGTTGAAATCGCTTAAGCATGCATTACAATCCGGTGTTATCCATTTCTGGGGGGACGTAACGGTTTATGATGTTTTTTGCAAAGCCGATGCAGATTGCAGTTTTTGGGCAGATATAAAACTTAGATGGATTCCTTCGGTTGATGGCTCCGGCGGTCAAACCCTGGAACCATATATTCATGATGATGATGTGGATTTACCCTGGTGGGCATGGCTTATTGCCGTATTGGGTTTTATTTTTGGATTGATTATCGGGATTATTATGATAGTTATTACTATAGTAATTGAACGTGTTGCTGAACGTGTTGGTGGAGCAGTGATGGAAGGCGAGGTGGCTGAGGAATTACAGGTATTTAGCGCTTGGCCCCAGGAATTGCAAGGAATCGGGACAGTTATCTCTACCTTTCAGGAAGCAGTAGGTATTGATTCTGACGGCCTTTTATTTTCAGGTTCGATATTTGTGACCGCTGCTTATAGTCTTACTTTAACTGATCCGGCTTGTGCCGGTGGTCCTTATTCGTGTTTTGCCGGGGGGCTTCCTATTGATTTTTTTGCCGGCCCCAGCAATCCAAAAATTGATTATCACTGGAATCTTGGATCAGGAATTACTGCTCTGGGACATAATGCAAGCCGTAAATATGATGATAATGGTTTATATCGTGTTCGTTTAACTTCTACGGTTAATGAACCCGGGGGAGCAATTACTCATAATTCTGTTTTAGTTCGTGCGGAAAATGTACCGCCGGTAGTTGATGCCGGCGAGGATAAAGTGGTAAACGAGGGAGAAGAGGTTTTATTCTCCGGTAAATTTACCGATCAGGAGTGGCCGGATACCCATGAAGCTATTTGGGATTTCGGAGATGATTCGCTTCCCATAGAAGGAATGATTACCGAAACCAATAATCCTCCTCAGGCGGAGGGTGTAGTGACTGGCAGTCATGCCTATTGTGATCAGGGAGAATATACCGTAACCTTGCGTATGCGTGATGATAACGGTGGGGTTAGTGAAGATACGCTTAAGGTTACTGTACTTAACGTAGCACCGACAGTGGATGCCGGGGAGGATATGTTTGCTTATGCTTGTACGCCGATTACTCTGGTAGGGCGTTTTTTTGATCCCGGTTGGTGTGATACGCACATTGGTTCGTGGAATTTCGGTGATTGTACGCCTACTCATCCGGCTATTATCCGGGAGAAAAATGAACCGCCTATGGGTACGGGTATTGTGGTAGCTACTCACACTTATAATCGTTGTGGAACTTATTGGGTAGAGTGTGTGGTTATTGATGACGATGGAGGAGTCGGTAGAGATGTTATTACGGTGCGGGTAGTGGATGTATTAAACCGTGATTTTGAATCTGGTTTTCGTAACCTTAAGATGGGAACGGTAGCCAATCATTGGGAACCTTACCCGGATAGTACCTCTACACATACATTGGGAATGGTAGAAGCGGTAGATGTTAGTACAGCATTTTTTAATGCCGAAGAATTTGTTGTTCACGGTGGACAGCGTTCTCAAAAAATAGAAGGAGTGGGTAAATTTAGTGCAGGTATTTATCAACGGGTAGGTGCTAATCTTGATTGGGATTATCAGGTATCGGTTTGGTATCACATAGATGAAAGAACTGGGGGCAAGTGCCGGTTGGGAATAGATCCTTTAGGGGGTACCAATCCTGCTTCAGCTGATGTGGAATGGGTTGAAGGAAATCAACGGCACAATTGGGCACAGTTGGTCTGGCGGGTGACAGCGAAAAAGCGGGCTATTACCATTTTTCTCGAAGTAGTCGGTGAAACACAAAATACGGCTGCTTATTTTGACGATGTTGTTTTGAGTCCGTATCCCTGTCCGTTAAAAGAACCGGAAATAATAGAACAACCCGAGCCGGAATCACGGGAAATATGTGTTAATTGGGCGGAGGAGAAAAAAGGCGGGGACGTGGGTACTGTTTATGAAAAAAACGGTTTTATTTTTAAGTCTGTGAGTCAGGAAACGTTACGCATTATAATTTGGGGTTCGCCGGAAGGTCAGGGTAAATTGGCTATTCTGCAGGAGGGAATGCAGGTTTTATTACCCTTTGTAGCTGATGCTGTTATTGCTCATGTTGGACTTTATAGCCGGCATGCTATTATCCTAAAGGCTTTGGATGCTCAAGGTAATACCGTGGGAGAGGCGCTTACACCTGCAGCCCCGGGGGAATCTTATACCCTGGAAATAAATACAGGGGGGATTGCATCTCTTTTCTTTTCCGGAGGAGGCGGTGAAGGGTTGTTGCTTAATCTGTGTATTTCAGAGGGAGCAGAAGGAAAAAAGAGTCCGCTTAAACAAATTGAAGATGTCAAGAAAGAATTGACTCGGGTAACAGGGAAAATAGATGCTAAATTAAAGAGAAAAAGAATGAAGATAAAAAATAAAAGTAAAAGAAAATAGGTTTAAAGAAATAAAATTTATTGTTGGAAAGGAGAAATTATGCCCGAAGAAAGAATAGTTAAAATTGTCGCCTGGCCTAAAGAACCGGCAAAATTGGAGCATCGTTTTAATAGTGAAAAACCCTGTCCTGTTTCTATTTCTTTTGAAAAAACTCCGGCTAATGTAATCGTTCATTCTAATCCCAAAGAACCGCTTTATGTAGATATGGCGATGAATGTTATAGCGAGGGAAACAATTCCTGTATGTATTAAAATGTGTGAACCAATCTGTGTAAAAAGCAAATATGCTATTGCTATCGACATTTTTGACCGTCCGGTGGCCAACATTGTTTTGCAGGGTGAGACCAGAATATCTAATTGTCAAGAGGAGGGGAAAGAAGTTGAATAAAAGTAAGAAAACACCAAAAAGCAGATTAAACATGACCGAAGAAGATTCGACAACAAAGTTTCAAACAGGTGGTTTGGGTTCTAAAAAAGGAAACAAAGAGTGGACAGGAACAGGTGCAGGGGAAAAGAAGAAAATAAGCCAGGATGTAATTAAAGGATTAGCCAATGCTACCTCTCGTGTAGTACGGCAGGCGGCTTCCATTTTGGAAGAAGAAGTCGCTGCCGGTATTGTGGCGGCAAAGGATGTAGAAGACCGTTTGGTTAATGTAAAGGACTTACGTTCCGGGAAACCGGACGAGGTAATACACCGCTTTCGGCGTGATGCACACGAGGTAGTGGACATTTTTATTGATTTAGCTCATGCTGCTACTCAGTATGTCGGAGGGCTTGCTCAACGGGTAGTTACTATCCGGGGATCAGAAAAAGAAAAAAAACCGGAATATACGGCTTCCGGGCAATTACCCACGCTTAAAACCAATAAAGCAATGAAACCGGGTGAGAGGGCTAAAATCCCGATGAATTTAGAAAATAACAGTGATAAAATAATGGATAAATTCGGTTTTCACAGTACCGATTTAGTAGATGCTTCCGGTCGTAGGATTGCAGCTGAAAAGATAACATTTACTCCTTCTGCTCTTTCCCTGGCTCCATATAAAACCCAGAAGGTAATTGTATCGGTAAATATTCCTGCCAAAACCTCCGCTGGTATTTATTCCGGTTTAATTCGGGCTACAAAGATGGACCAATTACAGGCGATATTGGTAATTCAAGTCGATTGATTTTGGCGTGATTAAGGGAGAATAATTAAGGAGTCTTATCTATGCCTGAGGTTAATCGTTTTGAATTAGTGGAAACAGCCTTAAAACATTATAAAGATATTACGATGGAGACTCTTTTGACTTTTTTACCGTCAAAAGAGCCCAGGCGGCATCTTTACGATTTAATCCCTTCTTATCCTCTGCGTCCGGGAAAAGGTTTACGTCCCGGATTATGTATGGCTACCTGTGAAGCTTTTGGGGGAAATGTCCGTAATGCTCTCAGGTCGGCTGTGGCGATTGAATTGTTTCACAATGCTTTTTTAATTCATGATGATGTGGAAGACGGGAGTGAATATCGCCGGGGAGAGAAGACTTTACATGCTAAGTATGGAATGGAAATTGCCGTGAATGCCGGTGATGCGATGAATGTTCTCAGCATTCGACCCTTAATGGAAAATCTTACCGTTCTCGGTCCGGAACTAACCTGGCAAATTTTTACTGAGATTGAACATATGGTTCGACAGTCGGTAGAGGGACAGGCTATGGAGCTGGGTTGGGTGCATGATAATATTTGTGATTTAACCGAAGAAGATTATTTGCGTACGACCCTTAAAAAGACCTGCTGGTATACCTCTATTCATCCCTGTCGAATCGGAGCATTGATTGCCAGAGGTGGAGAAACGAATTTAGACCGTTTTAATCGGTTTGGCTTTTATATGGGAGCGGCTTTTCAAATCCAGGACGATATTCTTAATCTTGTAGGACAGCGTAAAAAATACGGCAAGGAAATTGGTGGAGATATCTGGGAAGGAAAGCGCACGGTAATGTTAATTCATTTACTAAACAATTGTACTAAAAGGGAAAAGGAAAAAATAAAAATATTTTTGTCCCTGCCGCGCAAACAGCGCTTGCCAAAAGATGTTAAATGGGTATATTCTTTAATGTCCAAATATGGGAGTATCGAATATGCCCGCAAGAATGCCAGCCAATTGGCTGGAGCAGCTTTACGCGAATTTTTCGTGGCCTATGGGGATTTGCCGGACACCCAGGCTAAGCAGTTTATTTACGACATTGTGCTGTATATGATTGGGCGGGAGATTTAAAGGTTTTTATTATTTTTGCTGCATCATTTGCTGCATCATTTCCTGCATATTGGGCATACCGGCCGGCATGGCACTTCCTTTTGTTTCTACCTTGTCCGGGTCAAACAAATCATCGGATAATCCCTTGTTTAGTTTTAAAGACCGTACTAATAAAGTAGAGCTAAGCTGTTTACCTGAATATATTTGGGTTTTATAAGGTATTTTCCATATACCTTTTATTTTCTTGAAATCAGAGTTTATTATGGATAATACCCTTTCTTTTTCTCCCTGACCTAATGCTTTAATTAAAAGCAGATTTTTCTTTTCGAGCCATATTTTAGTGAAAGAAAATGAATCAGTAGGTTTGAATTCAACTACATAACAGTTATGTTTGCCTATTTTTTCAGTGCCGGTAATTTTTGCTTTTGTCGGTAATTGGTCGTACCAGTTTGCACCTGTTTGATAATTTTTTTGTTCTTTCGGGGAAAGTTTTTTCTTGCCCATAAAAGGTGAAATTACCCACTCGTTCCGGCCATCGGAAATAAAGATTGTTTTCATTGTTTTCATTCCCGCTGGATTTTCTGCGTCAGCCGGTGTCGGTATGCTTGTTTCTACACGGTGCTTTTTGCCTTTACTATAGACTTTATTTTTTGAGACTACCTGGTTTTTGTCATGATGGATTTGCATTTCCTGAACGATAGTCATATCTTTGACCTCTTTTTCAAAAGAGGCATATTTTCCCTTTAATTTTTTATGAATGCTTGACCATTCTGCGGCAAATCCTTGATTAATTCCTACGCTTAGACTTAAAAATGCCATTAATAATACAATTTTTCCCGGGCTGAATTTTTTTATCATTTTACTTTTTTCCTCCTTTTAATGATTTTGAATAGATTTTTGTGAAATAACCTTTTTCCCTCTTTTGTCATTCCTCTCCGCCTGAGGCGGATAAGGATGGTCATTCCTGTCCCCTGCGGAAGCAGGGGTAAACTTGTCCCCGTGAAAACCGGGAGCAGGAATCTATTGATATTTAAAAACATTATAAATTTCGCATCAACAGACTGTGTCACAACTCTGATTTTTAAAACAATTGTAGTGGCGGCATTTATGACGCCCGTCGGAAAAGCTATTCATTAGCCCAATACTTCGATTATACTCAGTACAAGTTCATTGGGCAACTACATTGATTATGACACAGTCTGCAAGTGCGGAATGACAGAATATTGTATTTTGAATAAGTCTATAATAAAGAAAAACAATTAATGATTTTTTTGACCTTAAATATTATCTTAATTATTTATAAATAATTTTACCATAACCGAAAAATAAAGTCAATGTAAAAAGATATGTGTTTTTTATTGACTTGACCGGGAATAAATGTTAATATAATTTTAGTCACAGTAAACAAATTGGTATGGAAAAAGGAGAGAAGATGAGGAAAATTAAGGGTTCAATGAGGTTAAGTTTGATTATTACGGGGTTGTTTTTAGTGATGGGATTAGTTGTAGTTAGTGGGTGTGGTAAAAAAGAAGAACTGATGAAAGAGGAGGAACCATTGGTTGAAGGGGAGAGAAAGGAAAATGCAGCGGAAATAATACCTTTGGAAGAAGGGGGGCAGAAAATGGTGGTTACTAAAGGAGATAAAGTCAAAGTGGAATATGTAGGAAGTCTTGAAGATGGAACTGTTTTTGACCGGTCGAAGGAAGGGAATCCATTACTGTTTTCCATAGGGAGCAGACAGGTAATTCCCGGGTTTGAACAGGCAGTGAAAGGAATGAAATTAAATGAAGAAAAAAAAGTAAATATAAAAATAGAAGATGCTTATGGCCCCAGAAGAAAAGATTTAGTAAGAGATTTACCAAAAACTTCTTTGCCCGAAGATTTAAAGATGGAAAAAGGAAAAATATTGAGGCTAAAAACCGAAGAAGGAAGAATAGTAATGGGAAAAATAGTAGATATAAAAGAGGATAAACTGATGGTTGACTTTAATCATCCTTTAGCCGGGAAAAATCTTATTTTTGAATTGAAAGTTGTTGGTATTGAATAATTACTTGGGGATTTTGTTTTTCGTAAGGAGATTAAAAGAGTTAATTTTACAGAATTGTAGAAAGAATTAAAAAGAAAGGAGGGGGATGAGAAGTGGATATTTATGTGGGTAATTTGCCGGAAAAAATTACCGAAGAGGATTTACAAAAGGTTTTTGAGTTTTTTGGAGAAGTGGAAATTATTAGTATTATTAGGGACAAACTAACGGGTAAATCGAAAGAGTTTGGTTTTATTGAGATGTCCCATAGAGCAGAAGGGGAAGCGGCGATTAAAGCTATGGATGGAAAAGAATTCAAAAAACGAATACTTAAAGTAAGAGAAGTTGTTCCCCGTTCCGGAGAGCGTAGAAGCGGCAGCAGTGGAAGGCGGCATTTGCTATAAATGGAAATAGGTGATAGAGTAAAAATAGAGATAGAAAAATTAGTTTTAGGGGGAGACGGATTAGGCCATATTGGGCGTTTAGTTGTTTTTGTCCCTTATAGTTGTCCGGGAGATGAATTATTAGTAGAAATTATTAAATTAAAGTCAAATTATGCAACCGGAAGAATAGTAGAAATTATTAAACCCTCCAAAGAAAGACAAATTCCTCAGTGTCCTTATTTCTTTCAACCGGGAAAAACAGATTTTTGTGGCGGATGTAATTGGCAGCATCTGGAGTATTCTATTCAATTAAAATATAAACTGGAATTAATGCAGGAAGCCCTTCAGCAGTTAGGTGGTGTAAATTTTAAAAAGGTGGAAATTAAATCATCCATTCCTTCCTCTTGTATCTGGCGATACCGTAATAAAATGCAGCTTCCGGTTAGGAAACAGGAAGGGAAAATTATAACCGGTTTTTATACTCCCGGGACCCATGAAATAGTAGATTTTAGCGATTGCTTGTTACATTCTTCGTTAATGAATAAAATTGTGCAATATTTTAAGGGGATAGTTACTGCTTCTACTGTTTCTATTTATAATGAGACTACAGAGGAAGGGTTATTGCGTCATTTAGTTTTACGTCAATCATTTTTTAAAGACGAAATTGAGTTGAATTTAGTAATAACAAAAAAAAAGATGACGTCAATAAATGTAATTATTAAAAAAATGCTCGATAGATTTCCCTCGATTAGTGGGATTTTTATAAATATAAATCCGGTAAAGAGTAATGTTATTTTAGGAAATCAGACAATAAAAATTTATGGAAAAGATTATTTGATGGAGAAACTTGGAAAAAAGAAATATTTTATTTCTCCTACATCATTTTTTCAGGTAAATAAATCGCAGATAGAAAATCTTTATAAGTTGGTAGCCGAAGAGGTTAGAGATGAACAGGCAACTTTGTGGGATATTTATTGTGGCTGCGGAACGATTGGATTGTGGTGTGCACCGTTGGTTAAGAAAGTTTATGGCATAGAAGAAAATAAATCTGCTATTCGAGATGCTGAAAATAACGCACGTGCAAATAATATTACCAATGCCAGTTTTTTTCAAGGTAAAGCTGAAGAAGTTTTATCCCGTTTTTTTAAAAACAAACATCAAAAGCCTATTAAAAATTCAATAGTGATTGTGGATCCTCCTCGTGCCGGTTGTTCCCGTGCAGTTTTAGAAAAGATTAGTAAACTTTATCCCTGGAAAATAGTTTATATTTCCTGTAATCCGGCTACTTTAGCCAGGGATATTAAGTTTTTAAAAGGAAAAGGATATTTTTTAAAAGAAATACAGTTAGTAGATATGTTTCCTCAAACCTCACATATTGAATGTTTGACCGTTTTGGAAAGGTAAATCCCGAGGGACAGTGAATATTGTTCTGTTTTTGTAGCCGCAACTTTTAAGTTGCGTAGGGTTTAAGTCGCTATTTACGTCCGCCTCAGGCGGACAGCTACCAATAATATCTTATTATGTAATATTTGTCACAAATATGAGTAGGTTTCGAAAAAGTTTTAGTATGCTTTTTTGTTTTTTTGACCAAACCATAATTTAAACAGGGATATATTTTCTTCCCGAAGAAAATCTCCTATTATTTCTATTGGACTCTTACCTGACTGTTTCATTTTTTTGTTGGAAATAGCGCATTCATTAAATCCAAATTTTTGGGCGTCCTTTATTCGTGCCCCGAAAATTATTTTATCAATTTTTGCCCAGTGGCAGGCAGTAAAACACATTGGGCAGGGTTCGCAGGTAGAGTAGATTGTGCATTCGGATAGGTCAATACCCTTTAATTTCCTGCAGGCAGTTCTGATAGCATTAATTTCAGCATGAGCAGTGATGTCATTGTTTTTCCAGACAACATTATGGGTACAACTGATAATATTTACATTTTTTACAATACAGGCTCCAAAAGGGGTTTGCCCTTTTTTTATTCCCTGCTTTGCCTTGTTAATAGCAAGTCTCATAAATTTTTCATTGTTCATTTTAGTTTTCTCCGGAAAAATAAAGCGTAGATATTATTTTATTTGTCTTATTTTCTTATCAGCTACAACCTGTTCCATTTTGGAACAGGTTGATTTTTTAACAAATTCGCCTATTCTATATATTTATATTACATAAAACAGCTAATTTTATCAATATTTTTTTATGTTAACCTCTATGTGTGTAGTTAACCAAAGTTAACTATGTTTAATGAGGTTAACAAGAAGAATGTATTTTTATCCGACTTTTATCGCTAAAGCAAGTATTCTGTTTTATCTTATGATTAAAAATCATCCTTTTCAAAACGGCAATAAAAGAATTGCTATAACCACTTTATTATTTTTTTTCCATAAAAATAAAAAATGGATAAGGGTAGATATTCAAGAATTCTATAATTTTACGATGTGGGTTACGCAAAGTCCTCGTATAGCCAAGGAAGAGACAATAAAGGCAATAGAAAAGTTTTTTAAAAAGTATATGATAAATCTTGAATAAAATTAATTATGCAATGTTCCCCATGTTTCCTTAAACCTGTCCGTTTTTTCTTATTTCCAGATTGACTTTAGTTTGCGTTTATTATATAATTAAAATGAATGAATGTAGAAAACTAGGAAAAAGGAATTCCTATATTAATCGTTAGGCCACAATTTATTCCTATATCGAAACTAAGAAATCTGATATCAATGATGGGTGTAGGTTATGTTTAAAAGGCTACTTTTTTCCCTTCTCTTATTTATCGGTTTTGTTCCATTCTCATCTACACAACTTTACGCACAGGATGAAAAAAATCATACAAAATATTCTCATACAGAAACTGACATGCCTAAGGAGAAAAAAGTCGACTTCATCTTGCGATTAGGCCAAGGAGGCTTTAAAGATAGCCGATCTCCAATGGGCAAATTAGGTGGAAAGCAAATTGCGCTCGATATCAAGCTAAGAACACTACCTATTGCTCTTTCTATTTCCAGTGAATATTACAAAAACAATCGCTTTCCAATCCATTCTTATGAAATAGAGCCTATGCGTTCTGTAAATATACTTTACATGGCACAATTATTCAATATCGAAAGGGTAAATTATTTTTTGGGAGGTGGCATTGGTTGGCTCGAAGTCCCAAAAGGTGAAGATTATCCTGATGCAAAAGTGAAAGGCAATCTTTATAACCTGGTAGCAGGAATTAATGTGAGGGCTTTTCGGAAGATTGGATTCTACGGTGTTGCAAAATATTTGAACGCTCAAAAGAAAGTGAATAATATAAAAGTGATAGATTTCGATGAATGCATTATCCTATTGGGTATTACTTTTAATTTTAGTTTGTAGGTTCCTTTAAAGACTGATAGGGGAGCTTTTTGTTTTTTTACTTATTGACATTTGTTATAGTATTGTCCCCTATATTTCCCCTATATTTCCCCTATATTTCCCCTATATTTCCTATATTTTTCCCTATATTTTTAACTTATTATCT
>JAUVLC010000073.1 GCA_030595925.1 Clostridia bacterium
TACCAATTAGGACAGTGTTATGAAGCCAAAAAGATGTTTAATCAGGCCTTAGAAATGTATGAAAAATCAATATCTTTTCAGACAAATTATGAAATTGCTAAAAACAAATCTATATCAATATTGCGTATTTTAGAAAACACAAATAACAAATAAAATATAATTCATCTTGGTGGGGGGAGAAGATGTTCGTTCATAAAAACAAGTTTTTTTTGTTTCTTTTATTTATCTATATACTAATGACTGGCTTGTTATTAAATCCTGATCCTCCTTTAACTAACGACGGTCCGTATTATCTTGTTTTAGCCCAATCTGTTGTTTCTCACCAGGGATACCGGGACATTTTTCATCCTACTGAAATGCTTGATGTGGAATATCCTCCTCTTTATCCGTTATTACTTGCTTTTCTTTTAATAATTTTTCCTAAAACCATTATTGGATTAAAACTTCTGTCTATATTGTTTGGGGTAGGGGTTTTAATGATTGTTTATTATTTTTTTGCTAATCAGTATGAGGATTTACCGGAGCTTAAATTTTTTTCTGTTAAATGTAAAACTAAAATTTATAATTTTCCGTTTATTACCTATTCGTTACTATTGCTATTGCTTACTTTTACCAACTTGTGGTTTCTTGCTTTTTCTACAACAATTGCTCCGGAAATTATTTATCTTTTCTTTTCGTTGATAACGCTTATATTTTTAGAAAAGTGGATAGATAAAAAAAATTATTTTAACCGGTATTTGGTTTTTACTGTTTTGAGTGTAGCAATGAGCTTTTATATTAAAGCACTTGGTATTTCATTAATTCTTACCGGTGTTATTTATTTTATTATTAAGAAATACTATAAAAAAGGTTTTTTGTTTTTAATAATAACAAGTAGTGTTGTTTTACCATGGATAATAAGAAATAGAATAATAAATAAAATTTCACTATCACAGGATTATATCGGACAGTTCTTAATCGGGAATAATTTAAATTTTTTAGATATGGCTGAAACAATTTTTTATAATATTGTTCATTATATTTATGGTCTCTTCACTCTTTTGCTTCCCGGATATTTTTTGGGAAAATCTACTTTTCAGGGAGAGGAATCTTTTTCTTTTCTATATAGTTTAATAGGTAAAAAAGAATATTTTGACCCACAATCTTTAAATGCCTTTACTATTGTAATAAGTTTGCTTTTAAGTTTCATAGTGGGTATAGGCTTTATTAATCAATTAAAGAAGAAGAAATTGCCGGAAATATATGTTTTGTCGTACCTTTTTATACTTCTTCTTTTTCCAAAAAGATTTTATATTAGTAGTTCTAACAGGTATTTGCTTCCCCTGCTTCCTTTTATATTATGCTATTTTTTAAAAGGAATTTTTTTATTTGAAGTTTGGAGATTAAAAATTAAGCCATCTTTTTTTAGGAGTTTAAATGCAAATTTTGGATGGATACTTTGTTTTATTTTATTGGTTGGTAATTTAGTGCCTGCCGGTTGTATGATAAAAGGAAATATTACTTATTTAAATAATTACAAGTTTTTATCAACACAAGAAAGAAAAGATTATCATTCCAGATGGCTTCTTGATTATTTTACTCCGGCTGACTGGATAAAGGAAAATACTCCACAAAACAGTGTTGTTATGCATTGTTTTCCTCCTGCTTTTTATTTGCAGAGCAATCGGAAAAGTGTATTTTTTCTGCTTTCCCCTGCCGGACCCTGGCTGATAAAAATAAATTTGGAGAAAATGAAAGTAATTGCTGATAGAATTAATAGTGAGAATGTAAATTATTTAGTAGTGGGGCATCAGGCGGAAAGAGAGATTATTAATTATTTAAGGCAATATTCTAAAATATTTATGTTTGAGAAATTAGCTATATTTAAAACAGAAATGAAGACCGTTGAAATTTATAAGGTTATTAAAACTAATTCTCAAATAAAATTATTAAATAAGCAAGGGATAGATTATTATGAAAAAGGGGATTATGAACAGGCCGTACTAAAACTTGATAGACTTATCCAATTACAACCCAATTGTAAAACTTATTTTAATTTAGGCCAGTGTTATGAAGGACAGGAACTTTTTATGCAGGCAGGTGAAATGTATAAAGAATCGGTACGACTTGAATCTGCGAATAAAACAGCTAAAACCAGGTTGGGAATTGTTCGGCAAAAGGAAAAAATAAAGCAAAACCCCGGTGATCCGGCAGGCTATGAAAGTATAGGTAAGTCTTATCTGGAAGATGGAAATTTAAATAAAGCAATAGAAAATTTAAAGTATGCACTGGGGTTAAATGCTTCCGGAGCTTCTTTACATTATAATTTAGGTACGGCTTATTTTAGAAAAAAAGAATATAAATCTGCTTTAGAAGAATTCAAGAAAAGTTTATTCTTAAATAAGGATTTAAAAGATAAACATAGAATAAAACACTATATAAAAATTGTAAAAATGAAATTAGGGCGGTAAATATTGTTTAATTTCTCTTTAGGTCTAATTTTCCGCAGTTTACTGCGTTATTTCTGCGAATAAACTGTGTCATAATTAATGTAGTTGTCCAATGAACTTGTACTGAGTATAATCGAAGTATTGGGCGGCTAATAAAGTATTTTGCCGATGAGCCTCATAAATGAGGCAACTACAATTGCTGTAAAAAATAGAGTTATGATACAGTCTGGAAAGCGGGAATATAGAAGGATAGACTCCTGCTTTCGCAGGAGTGACATTGATTGATACCCCGCAGCAAGCTGCGGGAACGATTTATTTGGGTATTTGATAAATAAAAATATGAAAAGGCTAAAAATTTATGAGTCGAAAAATAGTTGTGGTTCCGGTTTACAACGAAGAAAAAATGGTGATAAACACTCTTAATGAAATTTCTTCTGCTGTGGATAGTATGATAATAATTAACGATGGGTCTACTGATTCCTCAGCTAAAAAAATTAATGAATGGTTAAGTGGTAAAAGTAATGTTTATTTTCTTTCTTTAAAAATTAATCGAGGGAAATCATATGCATTAAAAAAAGGATTTGGTAAAGTTTGTGAATTACTCAAAGAAGGCAAGATTGATAATGACGACATTATTATTACTATAGATGCCGATGGACAGCATTTAGGGGGAGATATTAATCGTATGTGTGAGTATCTCATTAAGGGTGGTTATGACATGGTTATAACCAGGAGAGATTTTGGGGAATATCCATTTTTTAAAATAATAGGAAATAAAATCTTATCATTAACCGCTTCTCTCTTGGGTGGGATAAAATATAACGATATAGAATGTGGGTTTAGATTTATGAAAGCGGAAATTGTTCCTGAGATTATGAAATATTATATCGGGTTTAAATACAGTTGTGAACAGGAAATCGGAATTATTGCAGGCAGATTAAATTATAAAATTGATAATAATTATTTAATCAGACCACGTTTTTATCGTTCCCGGGGCACAAAAATTCCTGATGGCATAATTAATGTTTTTTTTGGAATGAGGGCTTTTATTAAGGTTAAATTTAAAAAACAAAAAGGGAGTTAAATTTGTTATTTCATTTTTCCGGATTTGTGAAAGAAAATAAGTATTTTTTAATTATTGTGGCTTTATTTATCTTGATTGGTGGTTTGTTATTAAATCCTGATTTACCCATGGAAAATGATGAGCCCTATTATTTCGTTCTGGCTAAATCTTTATCTTTGCAAAAAGGATATGTACATACTTATTATCCGCAAGGAGGGCTTGTTGATGTAGAATATCCCCCTTTATATCCCATTTTTTTAGCGTTAGCGATGAAATTGGTTGGGTATAAAGTTGTTTTTTTAAAAGCACTTTCTCTTCTTTTTGGGGGAGCAGCTTTAATTGCTATATATATTTTTTTTACTAAAAAAGACAAATCTTCGTTTTTCCAGAAAGATAAACAAATTTTTTACTTGTCGCTTTTATTATTTACAGCCACTAACTGGTGGTTTCTTTCTTTTTCGGTAATAGTTGCTCCGGAAATTGCTTATCTCTTTTTCTCGGTCGTATCCCTTTATTTTTTGGAAGAGTATAGACAGAAAAGCAGTTTGGTTAATAAATATTTATTTGGGTCTCTTTTAATGTTGATAATGACTTTTTATATTAAAACGCTTGGTTTGTCCCTTATTTTAGCTGCGATTATCTGTTTTTTCTGGATGGAAAGAAAATATAAAAAGGGTTTGCTTTTAGGAGCTGTATCCTTTGTGTTAATTTGCCCATGGGTATTTAGAAACAGTTTAATCACTAATTCCGACAGGATATTATCTCAAAATTATTTCAATCAATTTTTCTTTGGCTATGAAGGGAATTTGTGGGGTATTATAAAGACAATTGGTTTGAATGTTTTTCATTACGGCAAAGCTATTTCACATTTATTGCTTCCCGGTTATTTTATGGGAGAATCTATGTTTGAAGGGTTATCCTATTCTCCCTTTTTTTGTAGTTTAATGAATAACGATAAATTGTTTAAGCCGCAAGTTTTGCCATTCGTTTCTTTTTTTATTATAGTATTTTTCTCCGGAATGACCCTTTTTGGTTTTATCAGGCATTTAATTAAAAAAAAGGGTTTAATGGATATATATGTATTATGTTATATGGGAATAATTTTGGTTTTTCCTTCCTGTTTTTATATTAACGCGGGGAAACGGTATTTGCTTTCCTTTCTTCCTTTTATATTATACTATTTTTTGTATGGCATTTCTTTTGTCGAAAAATGGAGATTAAAAATTCAGGAGAAAACGTTAAGAACAGAAAGCAATAAAAAAGGTATGCTGTATTTTTGTAATTTATGGGTGATTGTAGGGGTTATTTTACTGTTGGGTAATTTGGTTCCAATTTTTTGGTCGATAAAAGGGAATGTTTCTTATTTGGCCCACTACGAAATTTTGACGGAAAAGGAAAAAAGAAATTACCATTCCTTTTGGCTTAATGATTATTTTACTCTGGCCGAATGGATAAAGGAGAATACTCCTGCGGATGCTGTTTTGATGCATTTTTTTCCGGCAGCTTTTTATCTTCACACTGAGCGAAAAACAGTTTTTTTTGATAAGGTTCCTTATTATCCGGAAGAAAGGAGTTTACATGATATTGAAACTGATATTGAAAAAAGAGAGGTGGCCTATATTATTGGGGCTTCACCCCAGCAAGAAAAGATAATTTCTTGGTTAAATACGGAACTTGAGCAATATATTTTTATTCCGATTGCACAAATAGAGGTGAACAGAGTATATAAAGTGGTTAAAGTAAATCCGTTAGTTAAAGAAAGGTGTAAACAAGGGGCTTTTTTGTATAACGAAGGAGAATATGATTTAGCTATAGCAGAATTTGAAAAAGCACAATCGATAACATCTACCTTTGTCGGATATTTTAATTTAGGAAGATGTTATGAAGAAAAAGGTGAAAAAGAAAAAGCACAAATAATGTATAAGAGTGCTGTTGCTTTACAACCGAATTTTAAAGTAGGCAAAATTAGAGCTGATATTTTGTTTTACCGGCAATTAATTGATGCCCAGCCAAATAATTATCAATATTATTATAAATTAGGCTGTATTTTCCTGGAGAATTACCAGTTTGATAAAGCAATTGATATTTTTAACGGTGTTTTAGCAAGTAATTCGTCTTTTTATCGGGTACACTATGATTTGGGTTTAGCCTATTTGGGAAATAAAGACTATCGGGAAGCGATAATGGAATTTAAAAAAGCTTTAATTCTAACGCCCGAAATTAAAAGTAAAACGAAACACTATTTGAAAATTGCCCGCAAATTAAGAAGTAGAAACAAATAGAAAGTATTTAGAAAAACAACAATTTAAAGGGGATTTGTCTTAAAAATGAAAAAAATATTATTATTGAATCCTCCCGGAAACCGGCCATATATTAGAGATTATTATTGTAGCCATATTGCCAAAGGTATTTATTACTGGCCGGGTTATGACCTGCTGGTATTAAGTGGAATTTTGGGTAAAGAACATCAGATAGAAGTGTTGGATGCAATTATTTCCGGGATGAGCAGGGAAGACTGTTTCCGCCGAATTAAGGATATGGATGTAGATGTAATAATTTTTATTACAGGTTCTGTTTCCTGGAGAGAGGATTTTTCTTTTCTGGAAAAGGTCAAAAAAGAAAAAAAAGCTTTAATAATTGCCAGCGGCGATTTTCTTCTTTTCCAGGGCAGTAAAATTATGAAGCAATTTCCGTTTTTGGATGCTGTTATTTTGGATTTTACTACGCGGAATATTTTAGACTTTCTTGATGAGGAGGGGGGTAAAAACCCCGACAATCTTATTATCAGAAATGGTGAGGACATAATCGAAGGAAATAGGTCTAAAACTAAGGAATTTGAAATACCTATTCCCCGGCATGAACTTTTTCCCTTGAATAAATATACGTTGCCTCATTTAAAAAAACATCCTTTTGCCAGCGTTCTGACGGCGTTTGGTTGTCCTTATCAATGTTTGTTTTGTCCTTTCCAGCAAATACCTTTTAAAACACGTAAGGTTGAGAATATTTTAGAAGAATTTGACTATATTCGTTCATTAGGAATTAAAGAAATTTGGTTTAGGGACCAGACCTTTCTGGCTAACAAAGAACATAGCCTTAAATTGTGCAAAGAGATGATAGAAAAAAATTTTTTTTTTAGCTGGAGTTGTGAAACAAGGGTTGATTTACTTAATAAAGACTCTCTAAGCTTAATGAAAGATGCCGGTTGCCACACAGTAATGTTAGGGGTGGAGAGTGCCAGGCAGGAGATATTGGATAGATATAAAAAAGGGATTAAAATTGACCAGATAAAGGTAGCTTTTGCTCTTTGTAAAAAATTAAAAATAAAAACATTGGCACATTTTATTATAGGATTGCCGGGTGAAGATGAAGAATCACAAAGGGAACTAATTGATTTAGCCATGCAAATTGATTGTGATTATGCTTCTTTTAATATTGCCAGTCCGCAAATAGGGACTACTTTTCGTGATCAAGCAATAAGTGAGGGGTGGATTTCCGAGAAAACGGATATTATGGATAGTTCCTGTTCTTATCCGCTTATTGAGACGAAAGGTCTATCTAAGGAAAAGGTGTGGATGTTTCATCAGCTGGCAGTAAGGAAATTTTATCTTCGTCCCGGTTTTTTATGGAAGAGAATATGCCGGTTAAAATCAATAAAAGAAGGTATTATTTTAATAAGAGAGGGTGTTTATTTTTTAAGGGAAATTTTTCTGCCCAAAACCGGAAAAGATGATTAATAAGCAGATAGTTTTTTAGGTTAAATAAAAAAATTTACTGTTAAATTACTAATGTAGAAAAATATTGAGATTATTACCTTTTCGTGTTATATTTATAATGGTGATTTTTATTACATAAACCGCAAAAAAACATATTAGTTTTTGGATAAAAAAATGGGTAGTTTACATAATGAACTAAATCAAACTCTAAAAACACAGCTGAGAAACAAACTAATAGCTGCAATGAAATTGACCAATTTTATAGATTTTCCCGAAATAGAATTTTCTAAATTTATTAAAAATGTGGAAAATGATCCATTATTTAAGAAATTAAAAATAAAAAAACTGATAAGTTATCAACGATTAGTTAAAGCAAGCCTTTCATCTAATTTTTTGCAATTGAAGGAAGAAATTAGTGTGAATAATAGTAAAGTAGATTTAGAATTATTATTAAAGGGGAAAGAAAAAATAATTAGAATAATCAGGGAATTAGGAATAACTAAATTTAAGCAATATTTTTTGTACGGTGATATTAATTTGCCTTTGCAGGAAATATCCCGAAAAACGGGATTAGTAATATCCAGGATTAAAAAAATTAACGATTTAATTAATGAAATTTCTATTCATAGCGAATTTCACCATCCGTCATTGATAGGTTCCGGAGAAAAAAAACATTATTTTAAAATAGCATCAATTGAAAAAACAGAAGAAAATTCTTTTATTATAGGATACTTTGTACCTAATTATGTTAGAGGAAAATATTTAATAAGTTATGAAAAAATAAAGGAAGCCAAAAAAAGCAATTTTTTTTCCAGGGAAGAAATTGAAAAAATAGATAAATTGCTTAAAGATTTAAATTTAATTAATATCCGAAAAAAAACAATTCATCAAATAATTCAGAGTGCCATAGAAGTTCAGTCTGATTATCTATGTTCGGAAGATATTGAAAACTTAATATCATTTACCCAGAGGAATTTATCCGCGAAATTAAAGATAAATCCTGGTTTACTTTGTCGCTTGATTGCTAATAAAAGTATTGTTATGCCGTGGGGAGAAGAAAAACCATTAAAAGATTTTTTTGCTAATAAAAAAAAAATTAGGAAGATATTAGTTAAAAAAATTATAAATAATGAAAAAGAGCACTATACAGATGAAGAAATTAAAAATAAGTTAAAGAATAAATTTGCAATTAACATTTCCCGTCGCTCAGTAAATGTTTATCGAAGAGAATTAGGAATATACAACGGTGAGAAAAAAAATAAAAAAAAATGATTGGCGTTTTTTAAAATTAGATGATTTTTGTAAAAAGAGGTAGGGGGCAAAATGGCCAGGGGATGTATATTAGTAGTTGATGATGATTTATCCGTGAGAAATTTATGTGTTGATATTTTGGAAAACGAGGGATATAAGGTAGATGATGTGGAAAGCGGGGAACAGGCTTTGGAATTTATTAATAGTAATAACTATAATTTGTTGCTTTTAGATATTAATTTGCCGAATATTAATGGGGTGGAAGTTTTAAAACGGGTAAAGAACAAACATTTTCAATGTGAAGTAATTATGATGACAGCTTACGGCAGTATTAAAACAGCGGTAGAATCAATGCGGTTAGGGGCATATGATTATATTTCTAAACCATTTGATGTTAAGAAATTTGCTTTATTAATAGGCCATTGTTTGGAAAAACAAAATTTAGTTACGGAAGTAAGTGAATTAAAAGAAATTGCTGCGTTGTATAATCTAAGTAAGGCAATGAGTTCGACAATGAATCAGGAGGAATTACTTAATTTGATTTTAAAATCAGCTTGCAAATCTTTACAGGCAGATGGTGGTTCATTAATATTATTAGACCAGGAAAAAAAAGAATTAACAGTCAGGAATTATTTAGCGATGTTTAACGGTAAAATATTTAAGAAAAAAGTGCGTGTTAATGAGGAAATAGCTGATTTAAAGAATAAGATGAGAGAATCGGGAATAATGACTGGAAGACGGGGTATGGTTGAATATTTTAAGTTTGAAGAAGAGTTTGAAAGTGTAAAATCAAGATTGACAGTTCCTTTAATGATAAAAAATGAAGTTATAGGAATAGTCAATTTAACGAAATTGAAAGAAGATAAAGAATTTGTTGAACAGGACATGAAACTGCTTTCTATTTTTGCTAAAGATGCTGCCCTGGCAATAGAAAATACTCGGACTTATCAAGCATTAGAAAATGCAAAGATGAATCTGGAGGAAGATGTAAAAAAAAGAACGGAAGAACTTTTAAAGGCACAGGAACAATTGATTCAATCTGAAAAAATGTCTGCTTTGGGCCAATTAGCAGCCGGGGTTGCTCATCAGTTACGTAATCCACTGTATGTTATTATGTCTGCAGTTCAGTTTTGCCTTTCTAAATTTAACCTTAAGGAAGAGGTTAAGGAAAATCTGGAAGTAATTTTACGAAATATCGAAAATGCTAATAAGGTAGTAAAAGAATTACTTGAATTTGCCCGGCCATCAAAAGTTAATTTTCACTCTTTATCCATCACGGAAGTTCTCAATAAAGTCTGTCAATTAATACAACCAAGATGTTCTAATCAGAATGTTCAGGTTGTTAAGCAGTTTTGTTCTCCTTTGCCGGAATTAAGGATTGACAGGGATCATTTGGAGCAAGCTTTTTTAAATTTTATAATCAATTCACTTCAGGCTATGCCGAAAGGAGGGGTGCTTACCATTAAAACATATCTTAGTTCCAAAAATAAAGAAGTTATCGTTGAATTTATTGATACAGGTTGCGGAATTTCCGAAAAATGTGCTAAGGAAATATTTAATCCATTTTTTACTACTAAATCCGATGGGGTAGGTTTAGGTATGTCTGTTGCTCATCAGGTAGTTGTCGGCCAACACAAGGGAAGGATTGAAGTAGAAAGTGAGGAAAATAAAGGCACTGTTATAAAAGTATATTTACTTTGTTCTACCTAAATTTGGCAACGCCAAAATCTAATTAAAACAAAGTAAAAGGAGACAAAATGAAAACAATATTGATTGTTGATGATGAACCGGATATTCTATGGACGTTATCTAATGTTTTAAAAGAAAAAGGATATTTTCCGATTACGGCTCAAAGCGGAAAAGAAGGTTTAAAAAAATTGGAAGAAGAACAGCCTGATTTAGCTGTTTTAGATATAAGATTACCGGATATGAATGGAATAGAACTTCTAAAGCAAATGAAAAAAAAAGAACAAGAGTTATCTATAATTATGTTTACTGCTTATGGTGAAATAAATTCAGCGGTGGAAGCAATAAAATTAGGGGCATTTGATTATCTTAATAAACCGGTAGCCAATGAAGAATTACTTTTAGTAATCGAAAGAGCGTTCAAGACAAAGAATCTGAATGAGGAGGTAAAATTTCTCAGGCAGCGTTTACACGAAAAGATAGAAACAAAAGATATTTTGGGAAAAAGCCAGGTAATGAAAAATGTTTTTAGTCAAATAGAACAAGTTAGTCCTACAGATTTAACAGTTATTTTGCAGGGAGAAAGTGGAACAGGAAAGGAAGTCGTTGCTCATTTTATTCATCAGGAAAGTTTAAGGAGAAATAATGCTTTTATTATTGTAGATTGCAGTACAATACCTGAGACTTTAGTGGAGAGTGAACTCTTTGGTTATGAAAAGGGGGCATTTACCGGAGCAGATAAAAGAAAATTAGGTTATTTTGAATTGGCAAATGGGGGAACTATATTTTTAGATGAAATAGGAAATTTGCCTCTGGCTACCCAGGCTAAAATGTTAAGGATTTTAGAAGAGAAAACATTAAAACATTTAGGCGGTAAAAAAGCCATTAAAATAAATGTAAGAATTATTGTCGCTACTAATTCCCTTCTGGAAGAAGCAGTAAAAAAAGGTCAGTTTAGAGAGGATCTTTATCATCGTTTAAACCAATTTACTGTTTTCCTGCCGCCTTTACATAATCGGAAAGAAGATATTATTCCTTTGGCTCAACATTTTCTGAAAGAAGCCAATAGTGAACTACACAAACAAATAAATTGTTTTTCGCCAGAAGTACTTAAATCATTTGGTCAGTATTCTTGGCCGGGGAATATAAGAGAGATGAAAAATGTTATAAAAAGGGCTGTTCTTCTTGCGAATGAAACTATTTTTTCCCGGCATTTACCGGGAAGATTTCAGGTATTATTTTCTCAATCAAAGGAGTTTATTTCCCGGGACAAGGGAATAATTATTTCTGAATCTTTAAATTTAAAACAGGCAATTGGACAATTAGAAAAAAAAGTAATTAAAAAAGTTTTAGAGGAGGTAGCCGGTAACAAGGTAAAAGCAGCAAAAATTTTAGGTATTGACCGAAAATCTCTTTATAATAAAATGAAAAAATTTGGTTTTAAAATGTAGAAAAAATACTCACTATGTAGAAAAAATCTACATTTAATGAGCAAAATAATTTATTATTTTATCAGCATTTTTATTTAAAATTTCTCTCCCCTTGAACATTTTCATTGATATCCCTTTATCAATTTGATAGTTTTATTTTTTTTCATTGATTTTGCTTAATGTTTGTTATTTTGGCATAAAAATTGCTACACAATAAATATAGAAGCATTTATATATTACTAATTATGTATTATAAATAAAGGAGAAAAAATGAGAACAACGGGAATTTATTTTAAGGAACTAATATTTGTAATTATATATATTTTATCTTTAGCTGTTCCTGTTCAGGCCGCATGGCTTGATGGATGGCCGGGAAGAAAACCGATTATTGTTACTGGTTCAACTGCAGAAGAGCAGACAAACTATCAGGTAAAGCTGGAAGTTCCTTATAACTCTGATATGCAAACAGACTTTGATGATATTAGATTTACTTCTGCTGATGGGGAAACACTAATTAATTGCTGGATGGAAACTTCAGTCCCATCAGTATCTGCTGTATTTTGGGTAAAGGTTCCTTATATTCCAGCCTCGCCAGAGACTACCATGATATTTATGTACTATGGAAAACCAGGAGCGACTTCTGGAAGTAGTTTTGATAATACATTCACAAAAGATTATGGAGAGAATGGATTAGTAGGATTATGGCATATGGACGATAGCATTTCACCAACGATAGATTCTTCAGGGAATGGGAATAATGGAACAGTTGCTGGAGCTACCTGGCT
>JAUVLC010000181.1 GCA_030595925.1 Clostridia bacterium
CTGTCATTTCCCTGCGTAATCAACAAGCATTGTGTTTTAAATCCATGTTATATTTTAACACCCTAAATAAATCCCCCTAACCCCCTTTTTCAAAGGGGGAAATTACTTTTCATATTTTTTCATCTAATTTTTGACACTACCAACGGAATAAATTATACATTCAAAATACTAAATTCCCCTAATCCTTACCCCATCCACATTATTTACGAATGAACCTTTTTCCTCCAGGGTTATTATTTTTTAATTATTTTAGCATTTTCTACAAGAAAGTCAAATATTTTCTTTTCCAACAATCTTTGAGAAATAGTTTCTTTATTTTCTTTAAAATGTTTTTTAACTTTTTCCTTATCTTTTTGTTTCGCTGCATTAACCATTTTCTCTATTTCGTTTTTTATTTCTTCCTCTGAAATCTGAACATTTTCCTTCTGGGTAATAGCGCCAAAAATATAAAAAAGCTGCACTTGTTTATATGCTTCATCTTTATATTTCTTTTTTAATGCCTCATCAGTCAAACCTGCCTGTTCCGGTTGAAGCCCTTGCTGAACAATATATTTTTTCGCTTTTGACACTAAATAATTTAATCTATTGTCGACCTGTGAAGAAGGAACATCTATAAAATTATTTTTTATAAGTCCGGCTATCAATTGTTCTTCCATATCCTGCTTGCTTTGAAATTCCTTTTCTTTTTTTATGTTTTCTTCTATTTTTTTCTTTAAGTCATCCAAATCAGAACATCCCATATCCTTAGCAAAATCATCTGATAAAGAAGGAAGATTTTTAGTTTTTATTTCCAGAACCTCTACTTTAAAAACAACTTTTTTCCCCGCCACATTTTTTTTATTATAATCCTGCGGAAATTTTATCGTAATTTCTTTTTCTTTATTTTTTTGAGCACCAATTAATTGCTGATTAAACCCCTCAACAAAGTTATCCCAGGCCATATTTATAAGCCTGTTTTTCCCACTCCACTCTTCCAAAATTTCCTCTCCTGAAAATCCTTGATAATTGATAAAGACAAAATCTTCTTTTTCTACAATCAAACGATTAGAATCCACTAACTGTGCATTTCGTTCCTGAAGATTATTTATAGCATCCTGCACATCCTTGCTGACAACATCAACCTTTTTTTTATTAACAGAAATCCCTTTGTACCCTCTCACTTCAAACTCAGGCCTTATTTCTATCTTTGCCTTAAAAAAGAGTGGCTGTTCCTTTTCAAATTTTAAATCCTCTATTTGGGTACAGGAAATCGCATCAATCTTTTTTTCTTCGATTACCTGGTTTAAAGCAACAGAAACGAGATTATTTACTGCATCTTCCTCTGCTGTTTGACTAAATTTTTTTATGACTATATCCATAGGAACTTTTCCTTTACGAAATCCCGGCAACTTAACTTTTGTTTGTAATTTCAGATAATTTTTTTCTATCTCGTTTTTTACCTCAAGAGAAGGAACTTCCACTCCCAGAGTAATTTGGCAACGTTTAGAATCTAAAATATCAGCTTTAACATTTTGTGTCATTTTTCTAAAACCTCATTTCATTTTATTTACCTTTTTTCAATATTTTTTATGGAGCGGGCGATGGGGATCGAACCCACGACCTTCTGCATGGCAAGCAGACATTCTACCGCTGAACTACGCCCGCATACTAGTTAACAGATAAAAGACAGTCCATAGTCCACAGTCGATAGTCCATAGACAAGGACAAAAACAAAAAACAAAAAACAAATACTAAATCCTAAATCCGAAATACTAAACAAATTCTAAATTCAAAACAAAAAAAAATGAAGGTGAAATATGTTTTGAACGACTTAGCAAATTTTTCGCGTAGGGGTAGGCTTGCCCACCCTTTAATTAGCGTTAAAAAAATGGGACTGTCTGAACAAAGCGAGTTTCCCATTTTTAGATTGTTTTTGCGTGCCCGCAGGGTAAAATTATGCGTCTAAAGAAAAACATGTTTCGGCTTTATTTTCCTCGTTCGGGTGAACACAGGGGTTCACCCCTACAATAACATCTCCATGTTTAACTGTTTTATCAAAATCCCCCTAACGCCCTTTTTCAAAGGGGGAAAAGCTGTTCGTGTCATACATTGTCATAAATGCGGACAGGCAAATTTAAAATACAAAATTCAAAAACAAAGACAAAAGACAAAAGACAGTCCATAGTCCACAGTCGATAGTCCATAGACAGAAACTACAGTTATTAGTTATAAGTTAAAAAAATTAAAAAACAAAGACAAAGATAAAGATAAATACTAAAGACAACAACAGGCACAAAGTTAAAAGATAAAGAACAAACAACAGATTAGAGTTGACAGATAAAAAAATAAAAAATCTAAGCCGCACACACCCACTTGTAAGATTTCTGCCAGAGAGAGGATTCGAACCTCCAATGCCTTACGGCACACGGTCCTAAGCCGTGCGTGTCTGCCAGTTTCACCACTCTGGCATCATCAGCCAGGTATGTCAACTCCGCCACCATGACATTGTTCTTTATTTTAAAAACAAGTGCGCCATGAAGGAATCGAACCTTCAACACCTTGATTAAGAGTCAAGTGCTCTGCCAATTGAGCTAATGGCGCATAATCAATTTACAGTTCACAAATAAAAAACAGTCCATAGTCCACAGTCGATAGTCCATAGACAAAGGCAAAAAATAAATACTACAGACAACAACAGGCACAAAGGCATCCACCTTACTGACTGACGAGACTGTCGCTCTGCTCTATCAATCGATAGTCCATAGGCAAGAACAAAAAATAACTATTAAAAAAGACCACAGAAACAAAAACATCTAAAAAACAATTCACAGCTAACAGTTGACAGAAAAAAGACAGTCCATAGTCCACAGTCGATAGTCCATAGACAAGGACAAAAAATAACTATAAAAAAACCACAGGCACGAACACATCTAAAAGACAATTCACAAGTAACAATTGACAGAAAAAAAGTAGACAATTAAATTTATTTGCA
>JAUVLC010000030.1 GCA_030595925.1 Clostridia bacterium
ACAAAATATGGTTACCGGTATAATTGGCCCCTCAGGATGCGGAAAGTCTACTTTTTTACGTTGCCTTAATCGGATGAATGATATTATTCCGGGGATAAAAGCAGAAGGCAAAGTTTTATTGGACAACGAAGATATTTATGCTTCAAATGTTGATGTGGTAAAAATAAGAAGACAGGTCGGGATGGTTTTTCAAAAGTCTAATCCTTTTCCTAAGTCAATCTTCGATAATGTTGCTTATGGTCTAACCATAAATGGAATAAAGAACAAAAATGATATTGTTGAGAAGGTAGAGAAAAGCCTGAAAGATGCTGCTTTATGGGATGAAGTTAAAGACAGATTGGATAAAAGTGCTTTTGATTTATCAGGTGGACAGCAACAACGATTATGTATTGCCCGGGCTTTGGCGGTAGAGCCGGAAGTATTGCTTATGGATGAACCGGCTTCGGCCCTAGATCCTAAAGCTACTTTAAAGATCGAAGAACTTATTCAGGAATTAAAGAAAAAATATACTATAGTCATTGTTACCCATAATATGCAGCAAGCGGCACGTATTTCTGACTTTACCGCTTTTTTTATGATGGGAGAGTTAATTGAGTATGATGCAACAAGCAAAATTTTTACTACACCCTCGATGAAAGTTACTGAAGATTATATTACAGGTAGGTTCGGATAGATTTTAAATTTAAATTAAACTGGGTAGTGTCAAAAAAGGAATGAAAGAAAAACAGAAAGAGGTTAATAGATAAAGTGAAAATCTTCTGTAAATAGGGGGAGGTAGTCGCAGGCTTTAGCCTGCGTTATCGTTGGAGATTTTCCGCAGGCTAAAGCCTGCGACTACCAAAAAAGGGATTGAGACACAGTCTGTCCGCCGGAGTGACGAACCTGACATAGGTTTTGTGCAACAGGAGCTAATTATACGCAGGCTTCCTCCAAAGGCGGAGTGGAAGGCAAGAAAGCCTGTGGCTACAAGGATAGAAATCAGAACAGAAATATGCAGATGTTTTTGACAATACTTTAAATTGAAAAGGGAGAAAAAAAAATGGAACGGCATTTCGATGAGGAATTAAAAAATTTAAAAGAATTGTTATTGAAGATGAGTATTTTGGTAGAAAAAGCGATCAATTATTCAATAAAAGCTTTAGTTGAACGAAAAATGGAATTGGCCGAAAAAGTAATTAAGTCGGATAATAAAATAAATATGATGGAAATAGAAATAGATGATTTCTGCCATATGCTTTTGGCGATTCGCCAGCCGGCAGCAATTGATTTAAGATTTATCACTGCGGCAATGAAGATTAACAATGATCTTGAACGTATAGGAGATCAGGCAGTTAATGTTGCTGAACGTGCCCGGGAATTAATCAAAGAACCTTTACTTAAACCATTGATAGATATTCCCCAAATGGCCACCCTGGCTAAAAAAATGATTAAGGATTCTATTGATGCGTTGGTAAATAAAGATGAAGCGTTAGCCAGAGATATATGTAAAAGAGACGATAAAGTCGATGATTTAAACAACCAGATATTCAGAGAATTACTAACTTATATGATGCAGGATCCTAAAACAATTACCAGGGCAGTAGAACTTATTTTAGTCGGAAGGCACTTAGAACGAATAGCAGACCATGCTACTAATATCTCCGAAGAAGTTATTTATTATCTTAGCGGTAAAACGATAATGCATCATCTGGAAGATAAAAAAAAAGAGCAATGAAATGGTAAACATCTAACCTTGATAATAGATTCCACACAGTATTCTTTTTATATTTGTTTTAAGTTTTTTTATTTATGCTAAATTTATCTGCCTAAAGCTTAATTTTTAACTTGCACATTAAATAATATTTTGTTAAAATGACTCATCTTGGAATTTTTATTAATTTCAGGAAAAAGGGGGAGGAGATTGTATGTTAGGATATTGGGCGGTAGTAATTCTTTTAGGTATTCTTATGTGTTATAATCTGATTAATGCTTACCATGATTATGATAACGACAAAAAAATAATGAAGTTTATAAGTCGCTTAATTCTCTTAATAGTGCTTTTCGCCATTGTTTTAAATTCCCTTTTTAATGTGATGAATTTTAGTTTTGAAATTTCAACAATTTTTTAAAACAGAATTTGAAATGAATCAGGGAAAAAAGATATGTTTTTGATTAGGTTTTGTTATTGGGAACTAATGTGATTTTTACAATTTCCGAACGGGAAAAAAGACGCATAGGGGGTCCCCAGGTTCCTGTGCCGCAGGTAGTATAGATGTAAGAATTTTCGAGTTGATATAATCCCCATGGATATTTAAAAGTTAACCAGACTATTAAGTCCATTGGAGGAATTTGTCCTGCATGGGTATGACCGGACAATTGTAAATCAATACCTGATTTAACTGCTTCCCGGAAGTATTTTGGTTGATGAGAGAGAAGAATAACCGGCTTATTTAAGTCACAATCTTTCATTGCTTGCTTTAAATTCGGTCCTTTTTCTGAAAACCTCCTTGATGTTTCGTCGTCAATACCTATTATTTCAACTGTATCGGCAATAGTTATTTTTTCATTTCTTAAGACAAGCATATTTGACTGTTTAGCAATTTCTAAAAAATGATTGACTCCGGCATAAAATTCGTGATTTCCGGTAATAGCTATAACCCCGTATTTTGACTTTAATCTTTTCAACGGCTGGTATAAATTTTCAAAATTATGTATACCCTGGTCTATCAGGTCGCCGGTAATAACTATTAAATCCGGATTTAGTTTATTTGTTTTATCGATGATAGATTGCAGCCATTGGATAGAGGTTAAAGAATTTAAATGTAAATCGGATAATTGGACAATTGAAAATTCTGATCTTCCTGAGGGTAGTTTTTTTGTTGGTATGCGTATTTCTTTTATTTTTACTTCGCCGGCAGCATTATAGAGAGAAAATACGCTGATGAAAAAAACAAGAATAAGAGTAATAATAGTTAAAAGTTTGTTGTGACGGATAAAAAATAATCCTGCTATATCTTTCAAGAGAAAAAGGGAAAAAGCAATTGCTATTACTCCCATCCAGACAGAACTGAAATAAACCAGGGGATCAACCGAAAAATATCTGCCTAAAAGTTTTCCCAGCACAAAAGATAATGCGGCAAACAAGAAAAAAAGCCTCAAATAAGTACCGGCTAAGGGAGTAAGAGTTAATCCGCTTATAATACGTACACAAACATAGTAATGTATTCCTAAATAGAATGAAACGAAAATAAAAAGAAAAATAAAAAAATATAATATATTCATTTTTTGTGCCCCAACTTATTTTTTTTATTATAGGTAATGAATTTGTTATTATGTTAATATATTTTAGATTTTACAAAAAATAAACATTTTTTTCAATTAAATAAATTAGTGTTGAATAGAATGATGAAAAATTTGTATAATATTAATATTAAAAAAATATGGTTTAATTGGGGATAAAGATGAAAGTAAAGGGGAAACATTATAGAAGTGTCTGGATGAAAAATTCATCTGTGTTTTTAATCGAACAAAATCTCCTGCCTTTTGATTTTAAAATCTATGAAGCAAAAAACTACCTTGATACCTGCCGGGCGATTAAAACAATGATGGTAAGGGGTTCTATGGCTATTGGTGCAGCTGCGGGATTTGCTATGGCACAGGCTTTCTCGGAAGTCTCTGAATGTGATTTCTCCCAATTTATTGAAGAGGCTAAAAGAGACATCGAATTAACACGGCCTACCGCCCAGAATTTATTTCATGCAGTAAATTATGTTTATGCTGCTGCAAAAAAATCAAAAAACCCGAGAGAAACCGCAAAGTTGACCGCACAAAAATTTGCTGATGAAGATGCTTCCGCTTGCCGAAAAATAGGTGAATACGGAAACACTTTAATCAAAGATAATTGTAATATTGAAACCCATTGCAATGCCGGCTGGCTTGCCTGCGTTGATTATGGTAGTGCTTTATCCCCTATATATGTTGCTCATCAAAACGGAAAGAAAGTTTTTGTATATGTTGATGAAACAAGGCCCAGGAATCAAGGGGCAAAGCTTACTGCCTGGGAACTTAAAAACGAAGAAATACCGCATCTTATTTTGCCTGACAATGCCGGGGCTTATTTAATGTCACAGGGAAAAGTCGATATGATGATTGTTGGGGCAGACAGAATTGCCCAAAACGGAGATGTTGCTAATAAAATAGGTACGCTGGAAAAAGCCGTTGTGGCTAAAGAGTTTGGTGTGCCCTTTTATGTTACTGCCACAATTCCGACTTTTGACCTGAATTGCAATTCCGGTAATGACATACCCATTGAAGAGAGAAGTGAAGAGGAAGTTTTGTATCAAAGCGGCCGCTCGATAAAGGGAAATTTAGAAAAAATTCTGGTATGTTCACCCGGGTCTAAAGCTATAAATCCGGCTTTTGATATAACGCCGTCAAAATATATTACCGGATTTATTACTGAAAAAGGGATAATTAAACCTGATGCATCTGCCATAAAAAATTTATTTTCTTAACTAAATATTATATGATTTATCAAGGTATAAAATTTAAAACCAAAATTATTAATAAAAAAATTCCAAAACATTCAGGACTGGAAGAATTGAAATACTGGTGCAGGGAATTCCATAAGTTTCATCTGGCACCACCATATCCCGGAGGGTCTTATGGGAATTTAAGTTTTCGGGTAAAAAAAGGGGAGGATTCTTTTATAATTACCGGTTCAAAAATCGGGTTAAAAGAAAAATTAACCAACGATTGTTTTGTGAACGTTTCCTCGTGTAACTTGAAAAATGAAACTATTTGTATTTCGGGCGTAAAAGAACCTTCTTCCGAAAGCATGATACATTTTGCTATTTATCATCAAAGAAAAGATATCAACGCTATATTTCACGGACATTGTGAAAAAATCTTATCTAATGCCTGTAGATTAAAAATAGCGGAAACAGAAAAAGAAGAACCCTATGGAACCGTTGAATTAGTTCAAAGGGTTTTAGAAATATTAAATAACAAGTCTTTTTTGATAATGAAAAATCATGGCTTTATTTCTTTGGGTAAAACAATGGAGGAAGCAGGAACATTGGCTTTGGAAATTTATAAAAAATGTTTGTAAGGATCATTATGAGTAATTAAATAAAGGAATTGTGATGCAATCTGTGAAGAAGAGGGATTTAAATGAAAAAAAAGTATTTGAGGTTTTGGGAAATTGGGTTGGTTTTTGCGGGAATTATGGTTTTATTTTCTATGAAAGCAACAGCTGTGGGAACTTTGATTACTATTTCTTCGGCTACTTATGACAGTGGTGATTTTGATTATGCTCAAGGAGTAGCGATAGATAGTAATGATAATATTATTGTTGCTGGATATACTGATGTTTCTTTTAATTATGATTGGTTTACTATAAAATATAATCAAAATTTAGTCGCCGTTTCTTCTATTTCTTATAATAGTGGTGATTCTGATTATGCTCAGGGAGTAGCGATAGATAGTAATGATAATATTATTGTTACTGGTAAGAAAGGTTCTGGTTATTCTTACTTTACAATAAAATATGATCGGAATTTAGTCGTCGTTTCTTCTGTTTCTTACGATAGTGGTAGGAATGATTATGCTCGCGGAGTAGCGATAGATAGTAATGATAATATTATTGTTACTGGATATACTGATGTTTCTTTTAATTATGATTGGTTTACTATAAAATATAATCAAAATTTAGTCGCCGTTTCTTCTGTTTCTTATGATAGTGGTGGGAATGATTATGCTCAAGGAGTAGCGATAGATAGTAATGATAATATTATTGTCGCTGGGCATACTAATGATTATTTTACTTCTGATTGGCTTATTATAAAATATAATCAAAATTTAGTCGTCGTTTCTTCTGTTTCTTATGATAAGGGGATTAGTTGGGATTGTGCTCGGGGAGTAGCAGTAGATAATAATGATAATATTATTGTTGCTGGATATAATAACAATATTTCTGATTGTTTTACCATAAAGTATGATTCAAATTTGCTTGTTCTTTCTTCAGCAACCTATAATGGGCCTACAGATGGTTCTGATTCTGCCCATGCAGTGGCAGTGGATAATGATGGCAATATTATTGTTACTGGATATAGTGATGATGGTTTTTATTATGATTGGTTTACTATAAAATATAACCAGAATCTGATGACTCTTTCTTCAGCAACCTGTAATGGGCCTGCAAATTATTCTGATCGGGGGTATGGGGTGGTAGTAGATAGTAGTAATAATATTATTGTTACTGGATATAACACTAATGTTTCTAATCGTGATTGTTTTACCATAAAGTATAATGGTTCTCCTATGATTTCTTCCGTTTTTCCTGCCTACTGTAAACGAGGTAAAACTCTTGATGTTACTATAAATGGTTTAAATTTCTATCCCGGAGTGGGGGTAACTTTTAGTGGCGATGGAATAACGGTAAATTCAGTCCTTTTTGTTAGTGCAACCCGGCTGAAGGCAAATATTACTATTAATGAAGGGGCATCCCCGGGGATGAGGAACATAACCGTTACAAATACAGATGAAGTAAGAGGAATTATACGGGCGGCATTTGAAGTAAGGGCATTGGAAATGGTTGAGGTAGGGGTAAAAATTCAAGGGGGGGAGAAAGGATATGCAAATCCGGCTAAGGGAGAAGAAGTAACTATTTATTTCAAGAGTGCAAGTGCAGGAGAGATTAAAATAAAAATATATACTCTAAAAGGACAATTAATTTGTAAAAAAAGCAAAGAAACCTATGGAGAAGAAGATTCTATTGTTTGGGATTGTAAGAATAGTGACGGGACGGTTGTTTCCTCAGGCATTTATGTGATTTACATTGATGCTCCCGGAATAAAAACTACTAAAAAGATAGCAATTTTAAAGTAGAGAAAACGATTCATTGATTTTTCTGCTTTATTTTGTTAGAATAAATAAAAGAAAAAGCGATTATTTCAATATAAATGAAAAATTATAAACTATCTGTCTGCCTGCGGACGTGCACAGGCAGGAATGTCAAACATTTTTGACATTACTCAAATAATTGAGGAGGGTAAAATGAAAAGAAAGCATTTGAAATTTTGGGAAGCAGGGTTGATTTTTACAGGGATTATGTTTTTGTTTTCGGTAAAAGCAATAGCTGTAGGAACATTGATTTCTATTTCTTCAGCTACTTATGACGGGGGTAATCATGAATATGCCCATGGAGTAGCTGTAGATAGTGAAGGGAATATTATTGTTACCGGACATTACTATAATGGAACAAATAATGATTATATGACTGTAAAGTATGATCCAAATTTTATTTTTCTTTCTTCGGCAGGCTATGACGGAGGAAGTCATGATCAGGCTTGCGCTGTTGCAATAGGTAGTAATGGTAGTATTTTTGTTACCGGATATAGTTCTAATACGGGGACGGGTTATGATTATTTTACCATTAAATATGATCAAGACCTGATAGTTGTTTCTTCCGTTACTTATCCTGGGCCTAACAATGATATGGCCCGGGGAGTGACTATAGATAACCAGGGAAATGTTATTATTACCGGAAGTAGCGGGGTTATAATGTCCTACGACTATTTTACCGTAAGATATGATTCTGATTTAGTTCTAATTGATTCTGTTACTTATGACGGAGGTAATAATGAGGGTGCCCAGGGAGTGGCTGTAGACAACCAGGGAAATATTATTGTTACAGGGACTGGCGGGGCCATAATGTCCTCTGACTATTTTACTATAAAATATGATCCTCATTTAGTTGTTCTTTCTTCCGTTGTTTATGACAGCGGTGGTAGTGATAATGCTTATGCTGTAGATGTAAACACAGCAGGAGATATTATTATTACCGGACGAAGTAATGACAATTATTTTACTATAAAATATAATTCTGATCTGGTTGTTCTTTCTTCGGCAACTTATGATGGAGCGAATACTGCTGTTCCTTACGGGATGGTAGTAGATAACAAGGACAATATTATTGTCACCGGAATTAAAAATTATTGTGCGGGTGATGACTATTTTACTATAAAGTATAACCCTTATTTGGTTATTCTTTCTTCGGCAATTTATAGCAGAAGCAATAATGGTGGTGCCCGAGGGGTAGCGGTAGACAGTGACGATAATATTTTTGTTATCGGAAGTTTCTTTGGGTCAACTAATGATTGCTTTACCATAAAGTATAATGGTTCGCCACAAATTTCTTCGCTTTCTCCTGCATATAGTAAGAGAGGGAAAACCCTTGATGTCACTATAAACGGTTTAAATTTCTATCCCGGAGTAGGGATAACTTTTGTTGGTGACGGAATAACGGTAAATTCAGCAGTTTTTGTTAATTCAACCCAATTGCAGGCAAATATCACTATTATTGAAGATGCCTCCCTGGGGATGAGAAATGTAACCGCAACCAATATAGATGAGGTAAACGGAACTATCCTGGCAGGATTTGAGGTCAAAGCATTAGAGGTTATAGATGTGGGAGTAAAAATACAAGGGGGAGAAAAAGGATATGTAAATCCGGCTAAGGAAGAAGAAGCAGTGATTCATTTTAGGGCAAATGGTGCCGGAGAGATTAAGATAAAGATATATACATTAAAGGGACAATTAGTTTGCGAAAAGAGCAAGGAAACCGATGGAGAAGAAGATTCGATTGTCTGGGATTGTAAAAACAGTGACGGGACTATTGTTTCCTCAGGGATTTATATACTTCGTATAAATGCTCCCGGAATAAACACGACGAAAAGGATAGCAGTTTTAAAATAGTTAAAAAAAAAGGCACAAAGGCATCAAGGCACAGAGGCATAAAGGTAAAGACAAAAAACAAATTTTCACTGTCCCCTCACCTTAATCCTCTCCCATCAAGGGAGAGGAAAAAGAAAAGGCAAGGTAAAAGATTCCGAATGGCGAATAGCAAAAAATAGTCCACAATTATTACAGATATAAATGAATTATCCAGGCTTCACCGAGGCGAGACTGAACATTTTTGAACACAGGAGGAAAGAAAATGAAAAGAATATTAAGAATTTTTGTAGTTGCCCAATTTATTGGGCTGATTTGTTTAAACAGTCAGGTAACAGTTTTAGCTAAAGGTGCCGGTTCATCAGCAGGGATTACTTTGCTGCAGCCGATTTCAGCCAAGGCATCCGGAATGGGGGAGGCATATTCTTCTTTGTCAGGGGAACTTTCCTGTCTGCATTACAATCCGGCAGGCCTTTCTTCCTTAGAAGAGCAGGCAGTATCTTTTATGTATCAACGGGGATTAGCCGATGATAATTTTACCACTCTTCTTTATGGCAAAAAATGTCCATTTGCTGTTTTGGGGGCAAGTATAGTTTATTATGATACCGGAAAGATTGAAATGTATAATACAGAGGGTGATTTAATCAGTAAAGTAGGGCAAAAGGATGTGGTTCTTAGTATCGGGGGAGCAAAAGTAATAAAAGGGTTTCCGGTAGGATTAAATCTTAAATTTATTTCCTCGGAAATATTCGGAGAAAGTGCTACTGCTTTTGCAATAGATTTAGGAGGGCAGTATAAAAGAAAATTAGCCGATGGGCAATTACAGACCGGTGTATCCCTGCAAAATTTAGGCACGAAGCTGACTTATATAGACGAAGGGGACTCATTACCTTTAACTATTCGTTCCGGGGTATCGTATATGAAAGAATTTAGTCGTAATGCGGTTTTGGTCTCCTGTGATACTCCTTATTATGTAAACGAGGAAGAGATGCTCATTCTCTTAGGGGTGGAATATACCTATAACAAATTATTTTCCCTGCGGGGAGGATATCGTTTAAACACAGATGATGCAGACAAAGAAGATGAACCGATAAATATCGGTATGGGGATAACCTTGAAAAATTATGCCCTTGATTATGCTGTTGGTATCACTGAAGACCTTTCTATCCCTCACCGGGTTTCTGTTCAGTTAAAGTTTTAAAATTAAGTTAAAAAATTTATTAGTTAAAAAAAAAGTTGCCGGAATAAAATTAAAAAAAAGGTTTTTTTAACGTACAATTATTCTAGCCAAGTAACTTTTCCGCAGTATTTACTTCCCCCTTTTTTAGCTCACTATTTATTTTTAATATTAGTGTATTTTTTGCTTGACAACACTATATATGGTATGATAAGATGATGCTAATTCATTATATAGGGGTAAACGAATGCGTTGTCCTTTTTGTAAGAAGGATAATGATAAGGTAATTGATTCCCGTCCTTTAGAAGAAGCATCTACTATACGGCGTCGCCGGGAATGTTTGGATTGCGGTAAAAGATTCACTACTTATGAAAAACTGGAAGAAATTCCTTTGATCATTATAAAGAGTGATAACCGCCGGGAATCTTTTAATCGCAATAAATTAAGAGAAGGTATCATTCGTGCTTGTGAGAAGAGGTCAATAGGTATTGAAGTCATTGAAAATGTGGTAAATGAAATTGAATATGAGCTGCGTGATTATGTGATGGAAGTAAAGAGTAAAGTTATTGGAGAGAAAGTTCTAAAAAAATTGAAAAAACTAGATGAGGTTGCATATGTGCGATTTGCTTCGGTATATCGTAAATTTAAAAGTGCTAATGCTTTTATTCACGAGTTAGAGGTTTTAAAAGGTTTACAGAAAAAAACAAAAAAAGGTTAAAAAATAAAGAATAAAATATTATGAAAAAGGAGGCAATGAAACAATGAGGATTAAAATTTTTGGAAAAAATGATTGTAGTGCCTGTACTGCAACTAAACAGAAGTTTGAATTTTTTTTAAAAAAGTGGAATCTGGAAAACTCAGCGGAAATTGTTTTTTATGATTTAGATACGGTGGATGGATTAGTAGAAGGTTCGTTATTAAATGCAATGGAAGTTCCTACTACAGTTTTAGAAAAAGAGGGCAAAGAAATAGCTCGATGGGAAAAATCCGTTCCCGTATCTTCGGAATTCAAAGAACATTTTTTTACTGATGATGTAAATATACATTCGGCAATGGATATTAACTAAGGTTTATTTTTTAAAAACAAAATAATTTTAAAAAGTATTTTTCTTACTATTTAAACCTGTCATGGAGATGTAAAAACAACTATTTTAACCAACAAAAATAAAATTAATCTAAAAAAAGTGTTTTTGGAAAATCAAGATTGTCTTTTATTTAATATATTTGAAGATTTTCTAATATTTATCAGTTGTAAAAAATATTTATTAAAGGGAATGGTGAAAGAAAATGAAAAGTAAAACGGTAAGCAAGAAAAAATGGAATGTTTCTATTGAAAAACGGGATGGCCGGATAGTTTCTTTTAAGCGGAAAAAAATTACAGAGGCTATTTTTAAAGCAGCTAAAAGCGTAGGAGGACATAATAAAAAAATTGCCTCTATTCTCGGTGAAGATGTGGAGAAATTCCTAAAAAAGAAATATAAAAAAGAAAAAATTCTGGCCATTAATATTATTCAGGATGCAATTGAAAAAGTTTTAATTGAACAAGGGCATGCACTTACCGTAAAATCTTTTATTTTATACCGTGACCGTCGGATAAGAATGCGAAAGCAGTTAAAAGTAAGAAAAGAAGTGAAAGGAAAGGCTGATGTTACCGATATGACCCTTTTAGTAAGCACCCCGGTTAAAGGGCAGGTTTTTCCCTGGTCAAGGCAAAAGATAGTTGATGCTTTAATTAAAGAAGCAACTCTTAAAGAAAAATTAGCCCGAAAAATAGCTCTGGAAGTAGAAAGAAAAATTTTTGCTTCGGAAATAAAGCAGGTAACTACAGGATTTATTCGAGAATTAGTCGATAATGAATTATTGATTTTAGGTTATAATAAAAAGCTGAAAAAACAGATGCGTTTGGGTATGCCTCTTTACGATATAGAACAATTGATTTTTTCTAAAAGCCTGGAAAACAGTAATGTAGCCGCTCATAATCCCGAAGCAATTAATATGTCCATTGCTGAAACGGTCCTGAAACAATATGCTCTGGATAATATTTTTTCCGAGGATATAGCTTTAGCTCATTTAACCGGCAAGGTACATCTTCACGACCTGGGATATCCTACCCGGGTTTATTGTAGTTCTCATTCCCTGGAATACATTAAAAAATACGGTTTAGACCTAGTCAATCTGGAAATCGTTTCTTCCCCGGCCAAACATGCACGGACATTGACAGGACATCTTAATACCTTTCTTGCCTCTATGCAGGCATATTATGCAGGAGCTTTAGGGGTAGCTTATCTTAATATTTTTTATGCTCCTTATCTGGTAGGAATGAGTTTCGAAGAAATGAAACAGGAGGCGCAATATTTAATTTTTTCGGGTTCACAAAATGCTTTTTCCCGTGGAGGACAAACCCTTTTTCTTGACTTCAATATCCATATGGATATTCCTTCTTATTTAAAAGATGTCCCTGCTATTGGTCCCAAAGGAGAATATACCGGTAAAACATATGCTGATTATGAAAAAGAATCTCAGGAATTTGCCCGGGCATTAATGGATGTTTGGCGGGAAGGAGATGCTTATGGCCATATCTTTGCTTTTCCTAAGATGGACTTACATATTTCTGCGGAAAGTTTTACAGATCCCAAACAACGGGAATTATTGGAATATGCCTGTGTAATTGCCAGTGAAAACGGGGTGCCTTATTTTGTTTTCGACCGGGATGAAGTTACTCTTTCTGCCTGTTGCAGGTTACGAACCCAAATAAGAGATGACTATATGATTAAACATCCTGAATCAATGCGTTTTTGTGGATTTCAAAATGTCACGATAAATCTTCCGCAAGCGGCTTATCGGGCAGGTCAGGGAAATAAAGAGAAACTATTCTCTGAAATTGAAACAGCAATGGATATTGCTATGAAAGCTCATTTGCAAAAAAAAGGGTTTATTAAGGAATTAATGGCCAGCAAAAATTCGCCTCTATGGCAAATCGGAAAAATTGCTGCGGATGGCGGACCCTATGTTGATTTAGAAAAAGCTACTTATATTATCGGTATCATTGGGTTAAATGAATGTTTGCAATATTTAACCGGTAAGCAGTTGCATGAAGATGAAGAAATTTATAAATTAGGTTTACAAATAATTTCTTTTATGTTTTTAAAGACAAAAAAATATGAAAAGAAATATAATCTAAGGGTTGCTTTGGAAGAAAGTCCTGCTGAGTCTGCTGCACGACGATTGGCTAAAGTGGATATGAGAGAATTTCCCCAGAGTAAAAATGTAATTAAAGGAAGTATTCAAGGTGAAGAAGCATATTATACTAATTCTATTCATTTCGGTGCTGCTTCATCAACGGGTTTAATCGACCGAATTATTGGACAGAGTAAGTTCCATACTTTAATTGAAAGTGGTGCTATAACCCATGCCTTTATTGGGGAACAAAAACCTCCTTCTGTTTCCATAATGAATTTAGTGGAAAAAACATGGAAAAACAGTAAAACCGCTCAACTTACTATTTCTCCGGAGTTTACTATTTGCGAGCAATGTCATCGAATGACCAGGGGATTGGTGGATTCCTGCAAGTTTTGTGATTCTGAGAATGTATACGGTGTATCCAGAGTAGTTGGTTATTTTAGCCGGATCAAGAATTGGAATAAATCCAAAAAAGGTGAATTAAAAGATAGACAGAAAGGCAATTACAGCGTTGCGTAAAATTAGCATAAATCTTCAAAAAAGTTTTTTTAGTTAATCATGATTAGTTTTTAATACAAAAAAAACGAGGGTAGTGTCAAAAATTAAATGAAAGAATGTGAAAAGTAATTTCCCCCTTTGAAAAAGGGGGTTGGGGGGATTTAGACAAAAAACAAGCTTTTAGTGTCCCCTCACCTTTCCGCCAAAGGTGGATCCGCCTCGGGCGGAAATCCTCTCCCTCAAGGGGAGAGGAAATAAAGCAAAGATTGTAGTAGAAGTGGACGGATCGCAACATAAGGAAAGAGATACGGAACAAAAAGATGTACAACGAGATATATACTTGAAGAACGAGGGATTATATATATTGCGTTTTAACAATCTACAAGTTTTGCAAGAACTGGGTTCTGTTATGGAAGTGATTGAGCAGGCAGTAAAAGAAAGAATGTAAAATCCCCCTAGCCCCCTTTTTCAAAGGGGGGAGAAAGCATAGTGCATTCTTTAAAAAAGGGGGAGACGATGAGAATACAAAACTAGACAAATATTTTCGTTAACAAATTATACAAATTATAAATTAAATGTCAAATACTTTTGACAATACCAAAACGAGAAAAAGGAGAATTAGTATGCCTAAAAAACAAATAATTATCATCCTTGTTGGTCGCCGGACAGCCAAAAGATAATATTCCATTCTATGAAGAAAAAACAGAGGGATATATGGATGGTTAGTATAGAAGAAATAAAAAAATAGAAACATAAAATTTAAGATTTAGGGGTATATAAAATGATTAATGTACAGATTAAACGTTTAAACTCCGATGTTTCTTTGCCGCAATATAAACACCATGGGGATGCCGGGATGGATCTTTGTAATGCCAGTGAAGATATTACGATTGAGCCTTCCGGAAGGACTTTGATTCCTACAGGACTAAAAGTTGGCATACCTCTTGGTTTTGAATTACAGATTCGCCCCCGCAGCGGTTTATCCCTTAAAAAAGGGCTCACTGTTTTAAATACCCCTGGAACAATAGATGCCGGTTATCGGGGAGAAATTGGGGTAATCATATTTAACACTAATCCTAATTCTTCTGTAATTATTAAAAAAGGGGAAAGGATTGCCCAGGCTGTATTAAACAAGGTAGAACAGATTAATTGGCAGGAGTGCGAAGAATTAGACGAAACTTCCCGCAATGAAGGCGGCTTTGGCAGTACAGGCCATTAAAATAATGTAGAGAAAAACGATGGTGATTGAGGAAATCTGCTATCCTGCGACTACCAAAAAATAAAACATTTTTGATATTACTCATATTTATTTAAGGAGGAAAATATGCCTTTTTTTATTGGAAAAGATCGGGAAGCAAGGAGAGCGTATGGATTTGATGAGGTAGCATTGGTTACAGGCAATTTAACCGTTAATCCGGAGGAAGTAGAAACCAGTTCCGATATCGGAAATTTGAAGGTTAAAATTCCTATTATTGCCTCGGCAATGGATGGGGTTGTAGATGTAAAATTTGCTATTGCTATGGGTAAATTAGGAGGATTAGCCGTTTTAAATCTGGAAGGAATTCAAACACGCTATGAAAATCCGGAAGAAGTTGTTAGAGAAATAGTCGAAGCTCCTAATGAAAAAGCAACGTCAATTTTTCAAAAAATTTATAAAGCCCCGATAAAAGAGCATTTAATTGCCAAGCGTATTGAACAAATAAAAGCGGCAAAAGTGCCGGCAGCAGTTTCCAGTATTCCCAAAAGGGCAAAAAAATTTAGTCTTATTGCCCAGGAAGCCGGTGCGGATATTTTTGTTATTCAATCTACGGTTGCAGCCCCAAGGCATTATTCTACCCAATATAAAGAAGTAAATCTGGGCAATATTTGTAAACAACTGAAAATCCCTGTAATTATTGGTAATTGTGTCGGTTACGAAGCCTCTTTAGAATTAATGGAAACAGGTTGTTTCGGACTTCTTGTAGGAATAGGACCGGGAGCAGCTTGTACTACCCGTGGCGTATTAGGAATAGGGGTTCCTCAAGTAACGGCTACTATTGATTGTGCTCAGGCAAGGGATTTTTACTATAAAAAAACAGGACGGTATGTTTCTATTATTACTGATGGGGGAATGGTAACCAGCGGGGATATTTGTAAGGCTTTTGCTTCAGGAGCAGATATGGTAATGATTGGTTCGGGCCTGGCTAAGGCAAAAGAAGCACCGGGAAAAGGATACCACTGGGGAATGGCTACTCCGGATGTAAATTTACCCCGGGGAACCAGGGTTAAAGTAGGAACTACGGCGACTCTAAAGGAAATTCTTCTGGGTCCGGCTATGGTAGATGATGGAACACAAAATCTTGTCGGTGCTTTACGCATTAGTATGGCAAGTTTAGGGGCAAAAAATATCAATGAAATGCAGTTGGTAGAGATTGTTATTGCTCCGGATATAAAATCGGAAGGAAAAGTTTTTCAGAAAGCACAAAAAGTAGGTATGGGAAAATAACCCGTTCAAAAGATATTTTGTCTTATTGACACATCCAGGTGAAATTTTAAAGGTAAATTTAAACGAAAGCAAGGTGATATTAAATTTGATTAATATCATTACAGATTATCTTTAAAATTAAATTGCAGGATTGTTTCTATGAATTGTAAAAACAAGATAAGGCAAAAGGGGGAGGAAAAGATGCGAAAAAATTTAAAAATTTTCGTAAGTATCCAGATTATCGGGTTAATTTGTTTAAGCAGTCAAGCGATGGTTTTGGCTAAAGGGATAGGTTCATCGGCCGGGGTTACTTTACTACAGCCTGTTTCTGCTAAGGTCTCCGGCCTGGGAGAGGCATGTGCTTCGTTATCCGGAGAGGTTTTTAATCTGCATTACAATCCGGCAGGCCTTGCCGAATTAAAGAAGCAGGCGGTATCTCTTATGTATCAGAAAGGATTAGCAGAGGATAATTTCACTACTCTTACCTATGGAAAAAAGTTTACCCTGGGCACATTAGGTGTAAGTGTACTTTATTATGATACGGGTGAGATTGAAATGTATAATACGGACGGGGTTTTAATCACCGAGGTAGGGCAGAAGGATATGGTTTTTAGTATAGGGGGGAGCGAAGAAAATAGGAAGGGTTCCGGTGGGAATAAATCTTAAAGTTATTTCCTCGGAAATATTCGGAGAAAGCGCTACTGCTTTTGCAGTAGATTTAGGAAGTCAGTATAGAAAAAAATTGGCCAATGGCCAATTACAAACCGGTATATCCATACAAAATTTAGGGACAGAGCTGACTTATATAGACGAAGGGGAATCTCTGCCTTTAACTATTCGTCCCGGAGTATCGTATATGAAGGAATTGAACAGCAATGCTTTTTTAGTAGCCTGTGATATTCCTTATTATGTAAACGAAGAAGAGATGCTGATTCTTTTTGGATTTGAATATACGTATAATAAGTTATTTTCTCTGCGGGGAGGATATCGTTTAAACCTGGATGATGCGGACAAGGAAGATGAGTCGATAAATATAGGTTTAGGGATAAACTGGAAGAGTTATAGTCTTGATTATGCTGTAGGTATTACTGATGACCTTTCTATGCCTCACAGGGTTTCTGTTCAGATGAAGTTTTAAAGGAAAAATTGAAGATTTAAAAGGCAATTGATAATGAGGGTCGGAAATATATTTTCTGACCCTCATTACTGTACAAAAAAAGTAACAATATAGACTATCCAGGGTGTAATTGATAAAAAATTAAAAAATAGTTTGCAAAATAACGAACAAATAGTTAAAATAAAGCAAATAGAAACAAAGAAAAGATGATTTATCTACTAACAAGGGAAGATTGTTTAACTACCAAAGCCAGGGTAAAAATATGATTTATAAAATAGAAATTTCTCATAAGCAGCATATAAAAGATATAACAGCCGAGGATACCGAAAAAGATATTTTGGATTTGGGGCTCAAAGGCATAAAAGAGGTTAAATCTATTCTTTTATATGAGATCGACGGAGATTTTACTACCAAAGAAATAACCGGCATTTGTAAAAATTTACTTACCGATGGAATCACTCAGGATTTTAAGGTCTTTTCTTTTGAAAAAGTCACTCATCAGAAAAATATTTTCCCGGCATCAAAAAAGAAGAATAAACAATGGTTAGTAGAGGTTTGGTTTAAAAAAGGGGTTACGGATACAGTAGGGGAGACAGTAAAGAAAGGCATTCGTGATTTAGGATTAAAAAACGAGATAAATAGAGTAAAAACCGGTTGTAAATACATTTTAAAAGGAAATGTTACTAAAGCCGGAATAGAAAAAATCACTACTTCGCTTTTAGCCAATAAAGTAGTGCAGGAATATGAAATAGCTAAAAACAGTCCATAGTCGACAGTCCATAGTCCATAGATAACAGATAAAGACAGGTACAAAGGCACAAAGTTAACAGACAAAAACAAAAATACAAAAGATTTCAAATAGGTAAATATAGAGAAAAAGAGAAAAAATGTTAGAAACAAAAGATGAAATGCCCAAAAAACCAAGCTTGGATATTGTTAAAGAAGAATTATTAGAGTTAAGGAGAATTCAATCTTCTTCTATAGTTTCTATAGACACTAAAGTTAGTATATTAATCAGTCTTATTGGCGCAGCATTGTTCATCAGTATTGAAAGATTAAATTTAAAAAACTTTTGGCCGATGGGATATAGTTTTGTTTATTTATTATCTTTATTGTTAGCATTTTTTTTCTTAATAGTGTCATATTGGGTAAAGGGTTATAGATTTGACCCATCACCCAAAACACTTTTAAATGATTATATGTTTCGAAATCCAGATAACTGGAAAGATGGTAAGGCGGGTTCTAAAGAACAAATTATTGCAGATCAAGTGGAAGCTTATAATTGCAATGAAAAAATATTAGAGGAAAAGTGTTTAAAAATAAAAATTGCTATTGTATTTTTATCTTTGTCAATTCTATTTTTTATTTTGCAATCAACAGTATAAAAATGGAGGTTAATTATGAGTACAAAGAAAAATGATAAAAAGTCAGACAATCGGAAGGATGTTGGAAAAAAAAACCCAAAGACCGTAAAACCGAATCCGGATGCTGAGAATGTGATTAACCATGAAAGGGATGAAGGACAGGAAAATAAATAGAAAAAATTATATTCTATCTAAACACATCGATTTCTATTTAAGGATTTGTTATAGTTTTTTTGTCGAATCACAATTAAATAATTAAATATTTCATTTCTGGAATATTTTTAAAAAGGAATAACTAAAAATGGAAAACAGAACAAGTCACAAGATAATTATTGGTGATTCTCGCCGAATGGAAGAAGCAAAAAATGAATCAGTTCATTTAGTTGTTACATCTCCTCCTTATTGGCAATTGAAAGATTATGGTGCAAAAAATCAAATAGGATTTAATGATTCATATCAACATTACATTGATAATTTGAATAAAGTTTGGAAAGAATCTTATAGAGTTTTACATCCGGGTTGTAGATTATGTGTTAATATAGGGGATCAATTTGCACGAGCAGTTTTTTATGGAAGGTATAAAGTTATTCCTATTCGGACAGAAGTAATAAAATATTGTGAATCTATTGGATTTGACTATATGGGTGCAATTATCTGGCAAAAAGTTACAACTTGTCAAACAACCGGTGGAGCAACAGTTATGGGATCGTACCCTTATCCACGAGGGGGAATAATTAAAATCGATTATGAATTTATTCTGATATTAAAAAAATTAGGTAAAGGACCAAAAGTTTCTAAAGAAATAAAAGAAAAATCCTGTCTTACAAAAGAAGAATGGAATACATTCTTTAATGGTCATTGGAATTTTCCCGGCCAAAAACAAAATGGTCATATTGCTATGTTTCCTTTAGAATTACCACGACGTTTAATAAAAATGTTTAGTTTTTGTGGGGATACCGTTTTAGATCCATTTTTAGGAAGTGCTACTACTTCAAGAGCTGCTTTAGACCTGGGAAGGAATTCTATAGGTTATGAAATAAATAAAGATTTTCTGGAAACAATCAAATCCAAAATAGGTATATATAAAGAACCTATTTTATATAAAGAAAATTTTGATTACAGGATTATATTTCAGAAAAATGATGATAGGATAGAAAAGAAAGCTGGTATGTCTTCTTCAATTGTTAATAATCATTTGGATAGATTAGTTGACCCAAAGAAATTTAAATTTGGAACAGTTATAGATACAACCGGGAAACGGGAAAGGGTGGATACATGTAAGATTATTTCTATATCTAAACCTAATGAAATAATTCTTGACTCCGGATTGAAGGTTAAATTGTTAGGGGTTCTTCCCATTGAAGAAGAGCATTATAAAAGCAGGGCAATTTCTTTTTTAAAGGGTCTTATATCCGGAAATAGAGTCTTTTTGAAATATGATGATAAAAAATTCGATGACACAAAAAATCTTTTAGCCTATGTTTATTTGAAAAATAAAACATTTTTAAATGCAAAATTGATAACAAATGGCCTTGCAAGATGTGACAGGGTATTAGATTTTCAATTTAGGAATAGATTTGTAAAATATGAAGAACAAGCTAAACACTTGAAAGTAGGTGTTTGGGAAAAGAAAGGAGGACAGTGTGCCTAAAGAATGAATTTTAAATAGTGCAATTAATCGTTGGGGTCTTCAAAAAAAGAGAATGGTGGGAGCTGTTTCTGAAGAAATACGAAAATGCTCGCCAAAAAAAGTGAAGGAGTGGGAACAATATTATTATGAAAAGGTTTATTCTAAAGAACATCTTATTGAGATAGGGAAAAAGCTATATGTAAAAATAACTGAAGTTGTAAGAGCTGAAATAGATGATATTTTAGAAGAGGATTGTATAGATTATGTTGTCAATTTAGTTATAAACCGGACTTTCGATGGTTATATGACAGAAAAGAAAACTATTTGCGAACAGCTTCAAGATATTTTGGGTGTAAAGATTGAACCGGCTCCTGATGAATGGGATAGCTTATTCAATGTAGATTTTTTCATAAAAATAATGGATAAGTTTATAGGACTACAAATCAAACCAGCGGGATATGCTTTTATTACCCAGATTATAAATGAAAGAAAACAACAACAGGAAACCCATAAAAAATTTACTCTTAAATACGGTGGAAAAGTTTTCTATGTAATCTCTGTAAAAGAAGGTGACAAAAAGAAAATTTATAATACAGAGGTTATTGATGAGATAAAACAAGAAGTAGAAAGACTTAAAAAATAAATTTATCTATTGTGAGTTTTATCAAACAAATGAACAATGAAAGCAAGTGTAAAATAGTACTCGATACTAATCTTTTTGTCGCTGCTTATTTTAATAGGGGAAGTTCTTCGGCTAAAATTATTGAAGGGTGTCTGCAAAATAAATATGAAGCAGTCTTTTCTGCTCAGATTGTTAAAGAAATGTTTTTCATTCTAGGGAATATAAAAGCTAAAGAAGATTACATTGAAAAAATAAACAAACTTTTACAAAACGGTATAAGAGTGGAAAACCCTCCAAAGGTTAAAGTGGTTTCTGAAGACCCCGACGATGATAAATTTATAGGTTGTGCTTTAAAGGGAAAAGCAAACTATATTATTACTTCGGATATACATCTGTTACAGGTGAAAGAATATAAAGAGATAAAGATCTGTAAACCAAGCCAGTTTCTTAGGACGCAGATTACGCAGATTTAAAGGATTGTTTAATCTCTCTTTGGGGCAATTCCTGCGTCATTCCCGCGAAAGCGGGAATCTATAGGAATAGACTCCTGCTTTCGCAGGAGTAACATTGGTTGATACCTCGTAGCTTGTTGCGGAAAAGTTCATTAAATAAAATGAAAAAAGCTCAAAAAAGAATTATAAATAAAAGAAAATTTTTTCATAATATGGGAAGCTGGTAGCCGCAGGCTTTAGCCTGCGTAAGGAAAGGAAACACAAATTACCTCGAAATTATTATAATTGCTCATTGGGGAGGGTTTCTATTTAAAAGTTTGTTGGATTATTATTACATAAAAACGCAGACTTAAAGTCTGCGACTACCAAAAAACAAAACATTTTTGACATTACTAAACAAAATAATGAGAGGATTTATTAATGAAAAGGGTTGAACACATCGATATTTTAACGGCGAATGAAAGGAAATTGCAAAAAATCAGCAAGGATAACCTTTTAGCTTTGGGTTTAAAAGAAATGAAAGTAATTCAAAGATATTACAAAAAGAAAAAGCGTAATCCTACAGATGTGGAATTAGAAACCTTAGCTCAGACCTGGAGCGAACATTGTAAGCACAAAACCTTTACCGGGAAGGTTGAATATAGGTCTTTTGATTGTTCTCCTGCCAGTCTTTATAAAGGCAAAAGGGAAGGAAAAATCACTATAAATAATTTATTTAAACAAACGATAGTTAAAGTAACTTCTGAACTAAAAAAGAAGTGGTGTCTTTCCGTATTTAAGGATAATGCCGGAATTATTCGTTTTGATAAGGATTTTGCAATTGCTTTTAAAGTGGAGACGCATAATCATCCTTCAGCATTAGAGCCTTATGGTGGAGCGGGAACAGGAATTGGTGGTGTAATCAGGGATATCCTGGGAGCAGGTTTGGGAGCGAAGCCGATTATGAATACTGATGTCTTTTGTTTTGGCCCTACGGATTATCCTTTTGGAAAACTACCCCAGGGGGTATTACATCCCAAACGCATCTTTAAAGGCGTGGTTTCCGGGGTAAGGGATTACGGTAATAGAATGGGTATTCCTACTACTAATGGGTCTGTTTTTTTTGATGAGGGATATGTTTATAACCCGCTTGTTTATTGTGGAACGGTAGGTATTTTACCTAAGGATAAATGTTTTAAAAAAGTTAAACCCGGAGATGTTATTATTGCCGTAGGAGGTAGAACCGGGAGGGACGGTATTCATGGGGCAACCTTTTCTTCGTTAAGTTTAAATGAAGATACAGAGGTTAGTGCTGTTCAGATAGGCAATCCCATTATAGAAAAAAAAGTCACTGATACTATTTTGCAGGCACGAGACAGGAATTTATATCGGTCTATTACAGATTGTGGTGCAGGTGGTTTTTCTTCTGCGGTAGGAGAGTTGGGTGAGGATTGCGGGGCAGAGGTTAATCTGGAATGCATACCCTTAAAATATGCCGGGCTTGAATATTGGGAGATATGGGTTTCCGAGGCTCAGGAAAGAATGGTTTTATCGGTTCCCCCTGAAAAGGTTAAGGAAATTATGAAGATTTTCGCCGAGGAAGATGTAGAAGCCGTAATTATCGGTAAATTTACCGATGATAAACAATTACATCTCTTGTATGAGGGAGAAACTGTATGTGAATTAGATATGCAGTTTTTACATAAAGGCGGGCCGAAAATCACTTTAAAAGCGGAATGGAAAAAACCGGTCAAAAGTTCCGGGCAGATAAAGATTAAAAAAGAAAACCGAGAAGGACTAACAGATACTTTAAAAAAGCTCCTGGCTATGCCTAATATTGCCAGTAAAGAATGGATAATCAGGCAATATGACCACGAAGTGCAGGCAAAAACAATTTTAAAGCCTTTAGGCGGGGCAGAGAACGACGGGCCTATGGATGCCTGTGTAATGAAGCCTTTATACGATTCTTTCAAAGGCGTAGCCGTGGCTAACGGTATAAATCCGGTTTATGGTAAAATAGACCCTTACTGGATGGCTGCATCTAACATTGATGAAGCTTTACGCAATGTAGTTTGTGTAGGGGGAGATATAGAGCAAACAGCTCTTTTAGATAACTTTTGCTGGGGAGACCCCCGAAAACCCGATCAGATGGCCGGACTTCTGCGTGCTGCCCAGGCTTGTTATGATATGGCTAAAATATACCAGACACCCTTTATTTCAGGGAAAGACAGCTTAAATAACGAATATGTAGATGCTCAGGGCAAAAAGACATCCATTCCTTCCACTTTGCTTATTTCCGCTATTTCCATAGTTCCGGACATTAGAAAAGTTGTATCTATGGATATTAAAAAAGCAGGAAATCTTGTTTATATTCTGGGAGAAACATTCCCTGAATTAGGCGGTTCACATTATTATCTTTTAAATGGATTTTTGGGGAATAATCTTCCCCGGGTTAATCCCCAACAAGCCGGAAAAACCATGCTGGCTGTCTCTAAAGCAATAAATAAAAAATTGGTTCAATCTTGCCATGATTGTTCTGAAGGGGGCATTGCCGTAGCTTGTGCGGAAATGGCTTTTTCCGGTGGTTTGGGCATGAATATTAATCTAACTGAAGTTCCTTTCACTGAAAAGAAAAAGGATGACAGCACTATCCTTTTTTCTGAATCAAACAGCCGCTTTATCGTAGAAGTATCACCTGCCCAACAGAAAGAATTCGAAAAAACAATGAAAGATGTTGTTATAGCCCCAATAGGCAAAGTAACCGAGGAAAAACAATTCAAGGTCTATGGAATAAAAAATGATTTAATTATCTTCGCTGATATTGCTGATTTAAAAAAATCCTGGCAAAAACCATTGATTTGATAAAGAAATTTCAAATTAGAGATTTTTTGGAGTCGTCCAAATAAACGGAGAAAGGAGGAACAAAATGTGAGTAAAGGTAAAATTAAACAAATATTAAATCAAGTAAATATAAGAATTAAGTTTGTAGTTTTAATAATAGTTATTTTAGGAATCATTTTTCTGGGTTTATCTGCAACA
>JAUVLC010000104.1 GCA_030595925.1 Clostridia bacterium
GCCTCATAAATGAGGCAACTACAAACTTATACGCAGGCTTAGAGCCTACAGCTACAAATTTCAAAAAACAACTATAGATTCCTGCTTCCGCAGGAATAATCCTCCTTACTGACTGGCGAGATCCGCCTGAGGCGGACTCCAGCAAACCGAAAAATAATTAATTGCGTAGGGGTAAGCTTGCCCACCCTTTGAATCTTTTGGGCGACCAAGGTCGCCCCTACAATTGATACTTCCACCCTCCCCTTGGTCGTCCCTCCTTACAGACTGGCAGACCCGAAGGCTCCCGTCAAGGGAGAGGAAAAAACTAATTGAAACGAATATAACTAACTAACTGTCTCTCTCTTTTTCTTTTCGATAACTTTCCAATATCCCCCTTTGTCCGCACCAATTCTTTTTAAAAAACCCTTTTTTTTCAAACTCGCTATATGTTTTTCCACCGCTCTTTGGGAAATTCCTATTATTTTTGATATTTCCTTTGTTGTTATAAATTTATTTTTTTAATTATTGAAAAACTTTTCTCCGAACTTTTCTCCGAACTTCGAAACACTACTTTTTGCCTTTTAAAAATGATTGTAAACCAATTCTCATCTATATCAAATTTTGGTTCTTTTAATGCATAATTCTTCATCGCCTTTTTCATCCTTATAATTCCTGAACCCACTTTCTCTACTAAACCCATTCTTTGTATCAATCCAAATAGGAGATTGTTTCTTGATAGGCTTTTCTTTCCTATATTTTCAAAATAATTTTCCTTAAATTCAAGGTTAAATCCTTCTCCTTCTCTAATAAGTTGTTTTATATTCATAATATCACCTGTAAAAATAGTTTTATAGGAAAGCCCGTCATCCCCTCAATACAAATTGTGTCAAAATCAATGTAATTGCCCAATGAACTTGTACTGAGTGTAATCGAAGTATTGGGCGGAACGGATAATAATGACGCCTCATAAATGAGGCAACTACAAACTGAAAAAACAAAGACAAAGACCGGCATCCGCCTTAACAAACTGGCAAGACTTCCGCTCCGATTCAGCAAAATAAAGACAAACAAAAGTCCATAGTCCACAGTCGATAGTCCATAGATTAAAAAGAAACGACAGTCCATAGTCGACAGTCCATAGTCCATAGTCCATAGTCCATAGTCCATAGTCCATAGTCCATAGTCCATAGTCCATAGTCCATAGTCCATAGATAACAGAAAACAGATACAAAATAAAAACAAAGACAAAGAATAAAGACTAAAGAACGCCTCATAAATGAGGCAACTACAAACTTATACGCAGACTGAAGTCTGCGGCTACCGATATTAAAGAACCAATTGAAACTAATCTAAACTAATATAACCAATAAAACCGTCTTTATATCTTAAAATAATTAATATTTTTTTCTTGACAATTTTTTATAATAATGCTATTTTTAGTTAAAAACCACTAAAAATGGAAACACTATGCGTTTTATCGATTTAAAAATAAAATTTAAAGATGACCCCATTTTAGACCTTCGCAATATTCTTAATATCTTTGGCCACATTGACCGAAGAAGATTATACGAATGGCAAAAAAAGGGATATATCAAAAAAATCACCAACAACTACTACTTTTTCTCTGACACCAATATAAACGACATCACTCTTAAAATCATCGCTAACAAAATTTATCATCCATCCTATATCGGATTGGAATTAGCTTTATCCTATTATAATCTCATCCCTGAAGCGGTTTTCCAGATTACCGGCATCAGCACAAAAAAAACAAAAACTTTTAACACAAATATTGCTCAATTTAGTTATAAATCCATTCATAAACGCTTATTCTGGGGATACAATTTAAAAGATAACTTTTTTGTCTCAGACCCGGAAAAAACTATACTGGATTACTTTTATTTAAATCCTCATTTAAACAATACTTCCGCTTTCTATGAATTACGCTTAAATAAAAATCAATTTAAAACTTTAATAAATTACAAACGTTTAAAAAAATATCTAAAGCTTTTTTCCAATAATCATTTACACCAATCTATAAATAAACTACTGAGGTTTCTAAATGTTAAATTTTAACGATATCCTATCAACTTACCCCGAAAAACTACATGCTTTTAAAACAAACATCTTAAAAGAATATCTTCAGTACAAAATACTGGATATTATCTTTTCCACCCCATATGCTCAAAAATTAGTCTTTCTAGGTGGAACATCTATAAGAATAATTTACAATAGCTCCAGATTTTCCGAAGACCTTGATTTTGATAACCTTGGTCTTACTCAAGCCGACTTTAAAAAAATATCACAAATAATAAAACATCAATTAGAACTTGACGGCTATACTGTTGAAATAAAAAATGTATTTAAAGGAGCTTATCATTGTTATATAAAATTTCCCGGTATCCTTTTTCATAATAACTTATCCGGATTCAAGGAAGAAAAAATCCTTATCCAACTCGATACCGAACCACAAAAGTATAAATATACTGCCGACAAATATCTATTGAACAAATTCGGATTTTTTCGATATCTAAATGTAACACCCATAGACCTATTATTAGCACAAAAAATTTGCACTATTTTTACCCGCAAAAGAACAAAAGGCCGTGATTTTTTTGATGTAGTATTTCTAATGTCAAAAACAGAACCTGATTTCAAACTTCTAAAACTCAAACTAAATATTGATTCCAGAAAAAAACTCATTGCAAGACTTAAACAAAAAATCAAAATACTTAATTTTAAAATATTGGCCAAAGATATTGAACCTTTTCTCTTTGACCCCAACCAAAAAAACCGTGTCCTTCATTTTGAAAAATGGCTAAACGCCCTATAAATTACCTCCCGTCCAAAAACAAAAGACAAAAATAAGACGGTCCATAGTCCATAGATAACAAATAAAAAATAAATACTAAATCCGAATATCTAAATCCTAAACAAATTCAAAATTCTAAATACGAAATTCAAAACAAAAGACAAAGACCGGCACAAAAGCACCCGCCTTACTGATTGGCGGACAGGCAAAAAAGCTCTGCGGCTACCACTCCAGCAAAACAACTGCGAGAATTACTGCATATATTTAAGAAATTAAATCAAGGATATTTATGTTTAATTCTTTTAGTAATTCTTTTAGAGTAAATAAAGGTAAACCTAATATATTAAAATAAGAACCGCTGATATCATCAAAAATAATCGCACCTGCACCTTCTATACTGAACCCCCCTGCTTTATTGTAAGGTTTTAAAATTTTTAAATATTTTTCGATTTCTTTATCCGAAAGAGCTTTTACTTTTAATTCTGATAACTCTACTCCTGATGCCAATTTGCCTGCTGAAAAATCAATTACACAAACTGCAGTATGAACGGCTATTGTATTGCCGCTAAAAAGCTGTAAAAATCTTTTTGCTTCTTTTCTATTTTTTGGTTTACCTACAATTTCGTTACCTACTATTACTAAGCTGTCCACTCCGATAATAACCCCTTTTTTAACCTTTTGGGCCACTGCGTATGCTTTCTTACAAGCATTAGCAATAGTTAAATCTTTTATGTTCTTACCGTTTCCAAACTCTTCTTTTACTCTGGAAACGATAACCCGGTGCTTTATACCACAGGCATTGAGAATTTCCGTACGTTTTTTAGACGAAGAAGCTAAAATAATCGGTTTTTTTTTCATTAATTTTGTTTTCCCCCTGACCTTCCCGCCTTACTGATTGGCGGACAGGCTGTGTTACAATCCCATTTTTGGTAGTCGCAGGCTTTAGCCTGCGGAAAATTTCCTACGACCACGCAGGCTTTAGCCTGCGGCTACCCCCTCCTCTTAATCTCCTCCCACAAGGGGAGGAGAAACAAAAAGGAATGACAGACAGAAAAAGGGATTATTAAAAAAATATGAAAATGGTAAATTTATAATTTATTGAACCGGGTAATTGTTTTCTTTCGGCTGACTTTGAACGGAAAAACTTTCTGAATCTCAGTTAAAAAAGAAATATACTCATCAAGTGATTTTTTTTTATGCTCACTATATTTGGCAACTCTTTTTTTTGCCTCAGCAAATTGCTTCCTTCGTTTTATACTTCTTCCGTCTTCCAACATTTCTTTTTTTTCAATCGCTGTCAACATTTTTTAATCCTTTTTAAGATTGATGTTAATTCTCTTTCCCGTTCAAATAAATCGAAATATTCTTTTACTAATTTCATATTTAAAGCCTTATAGTTATTTTCAATCAAAGACTCTATATCATTCATATCCTGGTGATAACGCCGGGGATCATTAGAACTTGATTGTATTTTTAAACCAATTAAATCTTCTATCTTTACAATCTTAACTTTAAATCGATTTTTTAATATTTCTTTTAAAGGAGCTCTCCGAATCATCCCACACGCATATTTTCGATATGCAAATACAAAATCAACTCGCCCTAATTCAGAATCGGAAGAAATAAAATTCAAAACATCTTCGCTATCATAAAGAATTTTATACCCTTGTGCCACCATAAGTTTTTTAACTTCTTCTGCTTTTTCCTTAGGAATAAGCATATCAATATCCTGTGTAGCACGATTAATACCTGCATTATAAAGAGCAAATCCGCCAATTAAGGCAAAATCTATTTTTTTTTGCTTAAATTTTTCAATAAGAAACTTAAAGACCCTAACAAAATCCATAGTCACCCAATCTCTTTGTTTTTTATTTAAATCCCCCTAACCCCCTTTTTCAAAGGGGGGGAAAACTTGTCTTTTTTCTTTTGCTATCTGCCATTCACAGTCTTTTGTCGTTGTCTGTCAACTGTGAGCTGTCATCTGTGAACTGTAGTAGTTTCCGTCTTTGTGCCTGTTTTTTGTCTTTATCTGTTGTAGTTTTTTGTTGTTTTGTGTTTTGCCTTTTGAATTTGTTTTTGTCTTTAACTATGGACTATCGACTGTGGACTATGGACTTTCGTTTCTTTTTAATCTGTAATCTATGGACTATGGACTGTCGACTATGGACTGTTTTTTGTCTTTTGTCTTATTTTCCTTTTACTTTCCTTACTCTTTCCAAAAAACTTTGTGCTTGTTTATTTGTAGGCTCGACTTTTAATATTTGCTCCAAAATCTCAATAGCTTTTTCATATCTATACTGAAAATAATAATCTTCTGCTTGTTTAAGAAGAACATCTGTTTTTTGCGGTTTTTCCTGTTGAGAAGCGGTAACACTTTTCGAAATATCCTGTTTTTGTTTTTTTGTTTTTTTGAGTTTTTTTCGTATCAAAGAAATATATTTTTTTGCTTCCTGGTTTTCGGGTTCCATCTTTAAAACAGACAAAAATTTTTCTAATGCTTTGTTCATATTTTTCGCTTTTACTTCCTTTTTTCCCCGGGCAAGCTGCCTTTGAGTTAAATATCTTATCTTTTTTCTTGCTTGTATTATTCTTTTCTTTATTGCTTCACTCTCAGGATTAAATGCTAAAGCTTGTTCCCATTCTTTTATTGCCTGTAAATATTCCTTGTTTTGATAATGCCTGTCTCCCAAACGAACAGGAGTGGGAATTAATCTTTCTCTTTCCTGTTTTACTTTTTCAATATAGTTATTTAATTCTTTAAGTTCCGGCTCCAGGGCCAAAGCCTTTTTCCATTCCTTAATAGTAGTATTATATCTTCCGGTTGCATAACTATTTAAACCCTCTTCAAAATGAAGTCTTGCTTTTCCACCAGGACTAACTGCTTCGAATATCCTTTTTTTCGCTTCCGCAACTTGTAATATAGCATCTTTATATAAAGGATTTATTTTTAATACCTGTTTAAATTTTCTATAAGCTTTAAGACATTCCCCTTCCTGAATAAATCTCATCCCTTTTGAGAAAAACCTTGCTTGTTTTTCCTTGTTTATTTCCTTTTCCGCCCCTTCTATACTTTTCTTTATTTTACTTTCTAATTTTTCATCCCCACCCATTCGTGCCCAGGGAAACGCCTCCTTCTTCCAAATATCCACCGCCTCCTGATAACTTCCTGCTTTCGCTTTTTCTTCGCCTTCTTTATAATATTTTTTCGCTTTAATTCTTTTTTTCTTTTGTTCCTTTTGCTGTACTTTCCTCCCCTTTTCCTCCAGAGAAAACCCAAATCTGGCGGTAAAAGAAAACCGATGGGTTTCCCCTAATTCATGAGGAGCAAAAGCATAATCACACTGAAAATTACGGTACCTGACACCCAATCCTCCGGTAAGATTATCCTCTCTATATCCTCCCCTTAAGGCAAATCTATTCTCAATCCAGTATTCCAAACCATAATGTTGTTTAGTTGTGAATCCTTCCGTTTTATCTACATCTATGGCTAAAGTTATTTTATTGTTGTGCCGGGGCAATACATTAAACAAATGGTAAGCTACTCCGACCTTAGCATTTAAGGGATATTTTTCTTCTACTATTTTTAATTTTAAAGTAGGGGCTAAAGCATTTTGAAGATTAATCCCGGTTGAAAAATTTGCGTTAACATTCCATAAAAGGCCTATATCCATCCCCCATCCCGAATCAGAATAATTGTCTATTTTTTGGTTAATTGCCTTCAGGTTTATTCCTCCGAATACGGTTTTGTAAATATTTTTGCCATAAGTAAGAAAAAAAGCCGTTTGTGTATCACTAAAGGTAGTAGCTGCATCAAGAGGGCTTTCTCTTTTTTCTATTTCATCCGTAGAAAGACGAATAACACCTACCCCAAAAGTACCTATTCCATTTATCGGATGGGCATAGTTTAAAGAATCATAAAGGGTATCTTCCCACAAATTAATGTGTAATCCCGTTATTTCCGGTTTGGATAAAAAAGCAAGCCCGGCCGGATTCCAGTAAACAGCATCCGCATCGTCCGCCACCGCACAAAAAGCACTTCCCATTCCTAATGCACGAGCACCTGTACCCATAGAAAGGAAAGAACCTTTTGTATTTGCATAAACCTCACTGGTATAAATTATAAGTAAAAAAAATCCTGCTACAAAAATGCTGAGTTTTTTCAACTTTCCTCCGCTTAACAAAACACAAAATAATAAATACTAAATCCGAATATCTAAATCCTAAACAAATTCTAAATCCTAAATTCAAAATTCAAAACAAAGATAAAAACAATACAGTCCATAGTCGACAGTCCATAGATTAAAAAAGAAACAAAAGTCCATAGTCCACAGTCCATAGACAGAAACGACAATTATAAATTATAAGTTAACTACAACTACAACAACGACACTTATGAGTTATGAGTTAAAAATTAAAAACAACTAAAACTTATACGCAGGCTTAGAGCCTGCAGCTACAAACTGAAAAAGAACTATCGACTCCTGCTTCCGCAGGAATGACGGACAAAAACAACTAAAACTTATACGCAGACTAAAGTCTGCGGCTACCACTCCTGCAAAACAACTACCCCCACCAATACAAAAAATAAAAATGAAATATATAGTAAAATATTATTTTATAATACTTATTTTTATGGTTTCTTTTTTGATATCTGTTTTAATTCGACATAAATACGTTCCATTAGCCACCATATTACCGTCTTTATCCCTTCCGTCCCACTGAAAGGCAGTATTAATTCCGGCCTGTGCCTCTATATCCCATTCATTTACCAAATTTCCGGTAAGGGTATATATTTTTATCTCTGCTTTTCCTTCTCCGTTCATATAAAACTGAATGGTTGTCGTTCCCTGATGTGAATCAAAAGGATTAGGATAATTTATTGAGCGATAACCCGCATTTTCAGACTGTACTATAACAGTCTGTGTCCCGCTAATATTAGAAACAATAGTATCCGTAAGAGTTACAGTATGATGAGCAACAGTCCTAAAAGTTATTCCGTTGGTAAAAAGTTTACCGGTCTCTCCTACGCCAAAAGTATAATTTCCCGGTAAAGTCGCCTGATTATCTGTAGAGGTAAAGTGTGCTGTCCCACCGTAAGTAAAATCATTTTGATAAAGTTCACATACATCTATTCTAATATCCGCTGATTTTCTTACCGGTATATTTTGAGGAAAGGAAAGATTAAATTTGATTCCCGCATCTATGTTGAAAGAATTGCTGTCTGTTGAAGGGGGGAACACATTATCAGTTACTTCTAATTTTCTCCCAGTCTCTTTTTTGTATAAAACAACCGTTAATATTTTTTCTCCTCTATCACTAAGGCCCTGCCAGAATTCAGGCGGAGGATATGAAGGGTTGGTTCCGTCCGGAGCTGGTGTTGGAGCAAAACCTACGGCTCCGGTTATAGATATTGTACTGCCGGTATAATCTAAATCAAGATTGCCATCCCCATCTACCATCTTTATTTTTACACCAAAGGGTTTGCCGGCTATTTGATCAGAGATAGTATCGACAGTATAATCGGTTGCG
>JAUVLC010000032.1 GCA_030595925.1 Clostridia bacterium
TAAGGGCCGAATAAAACCGGTTTCCCCAGGCTGGCCGGTTCGAGAATATTATGTCCGCCTATTTTAACCAGGCTACCCCCCACAAAAACAACGGTAGCAATAGTATATGCCTTTATTAATTCTCCCATAGTATCCAGAACAATAACATTTATCGGGGGGGAAAATCTTTGTCCGTTTTTTGAAGAATTCATTTTCGAATTCAAACTACTTTTCTTGATAAAATTAAAAGGTTCTTTTATAAGTAAACTCTCTAAATAAGCAACCCGTTCTAAGTGACGGGGAGCAATAATTAATTTCAAACCGGAATACTTTTTTAAAACCTGTTTATAAACATCTATAATTATTCTTTCTTCCCCTGCCCGCGTACTCCCGGCCACCCAGATTAAATCCTTTTCCGAAAGGGAAAATTCCCGATAAATATTTTCGTTTTTCTGATTAATAATTTGTTCTGACAAAACCCCGTCATACTTGATATTGCCGGTTATTTTCACTTTCTTTTTTTCTGCACCCAGGAAAATAATCCGTTCCGCATATTTCGCTGACTGCATGCTAAAAACATCTATAAAAAATAAAACTTTTTTCACCCATAATCTAAAAATTCTGTATTTTTTAAAACTTTTATCTGAAATGCGGCCATTAACAACAATAATTGTTGCCTGCTGTTTTTTAACCAGGCGAACCAGATTAGGCCAAATTTCTGTTTCCACTAGTATCAAAATCTTAATCCTGAAACATTTTAAAATCCTTTTTATACAACCCTTCAAATCAAGGGGAACAAAAATAACAATTTCATCCGGATACAAATTTTTTAATATTTGAACACCCGCCGGAGTCATAGATGAAATAAGCAGATTGTAGTAAGGAAACTTTTTCTTTATTTCTTTTATCAATGCAGAAGCAATTTTTGCCTCTCCTACTGAAGATGCATGAACCCAAAAATATTCATTTTCCTCTTTAATACTTTCTTTTGTTTTCAAAGATAAAAAACCAAATCTTTCCCCAATACCTTTTCGCCACCTGGAAGAAAAAATTATTTTTATCCCCCAAAAGGGAAAAGTAAAAAAAACTAAAAAAATCAAAATTAAATTATATAAAAAATACATTTTATTTTCTCACCAAAACATCCGCTTCCTCAGTAATTTTATTCATGGATTTTTCTAACTCACAAGTTTTTTTCTCAAGATTATCATCAATTCCTACATAAATCGGTGCACCGGTAATTACCACTCCTTTATTGAAAGGAAAAGGGACAATAAACTTATCCCAGGAAGAAAGCATTTTTTTTCGCTTCACACCATAAGTTAAAGGGACTATAGGACAACCACTCCTTTGAGCTAAATAAATAACCCCTGATTGAACTTTATTTATCGGTCCGCGTGGACCATCAGGGGTTATCGCTGCTATCTTATTTTCCCTTAATTTTCTCAATATTTCTACGAAAGCCCTTCTCCCACCCCTGGTAGAAGAGCCTCTCACCGTTTTAAAACCAAATCTGTGTAGAACCCGTGAAACATCTTCGCCATCTTTACTCTGACTGACCATTACGCAAATATTCTGCCGACGATGGGAATAAGTTAAATACAAAAGACGATTATGCCACAAAGCATAAATGAAAGATTTTCTTTTATCTTTTAAAACTCTAACATCTTTATGCTCTATCTTTCTTACTACAGAGGTTTTTCCAATAACATTTATAACCAACCAGACCACAAAAGGAACAAATTGTTCATTAATAAATTTCATTGATTTCCCGCACATTTATTTAAATCTATTTCAATCTTTTTAATATAAATCTTAAAATATAAATTTCTATGTATTCCATCATTAAAATATTATTATTTTCTCCATTTAAAATAAGGCGAGATTGATTCCAAACAAACTTCTTAACGCGGTTTACAGGTAGAAACCCAGCCAACTATAGCCAGCATGCTTTTTTTAGGTAATAATTGATAATTTTCATTAAAAGTTATCCCTATTTTTTCTACTTCAATAATAGTTAAAACTTTCTTGCTGATTTCACCGTTCCATTCTTTAGAATAATTATCCAAACCAAAAATTAACTCACATTCTTGTTTTCTCGCTTCTGAAGCAACCAATCGATTAACAAAACAAGAAGCTTCCCGCAATGACTCGTTTCCTATTACCTCTAAAACCTGTGACAAAAATAAATCCCCGGATGCTTCTTTTTTTCGTATTTCATCCTCTAATTGCTGGCCAATGGTTACGACCCATAAACTCACAGCTAACCAATCTTTAATCCTTTTAACTAAATCATCCATACCGGAAAATAATTCCCGGGTTTTTTCTTTATTCAACGTTTTATAAAGAACACAAGGAACAATTAATCCCTGAGCAAAATTAATTACCTCTTCTATTTTTTCTCTCTTTTCTTTTTTAACTAGTTTTATATCTTTTATTCCAAAAACATTCACCAGTTCTTCTTCTTCAAAATCTTTCGCCGTTAATAGGTTTTTTGTTTTTAATATTTTAAAAATCTTTATTGGAGAAATAACTATATTAAATTTTTTTATTTTGGTCATTAAAATATTACCCGCACATTTAAATTCTTTTTTTCAGCTTCTATTTTTTGCCTTTTCTTGTTTCCCACTCATAAACCAAAGGAGCAGCTATAGCAATCGAAGAATAAGTTCCGATTATAATTCCACACAACAAGGTAAAAGCAAAATCATGTATTACCCCTCCTCCGAAAAAGAAAAGAGAACTCACAACCAGGAACGTAGTTAAAGAAGTTATTATCGTCCGGCTAAGAGTAGAATTTATCCCTCTATTTACAACGTCATAAAAGGTGTCCTTACGTCGTAATCTGGTAGTTTCCCTTATTCGGTCATAAACAACAATAGTGTCATTGATCGAATAACCGGCTAAAGCAAGCAAAGCAGCAATTACCGTTAAAGTTATTTCTTTATTAGCCAGAGAAAGGACTCCAAAAACAATAAATACATCATGAGTCAACGCTATTACTCCTGCCATTCCATAAACACCGGATTTAAACCGAAAAGCAACATAAATAATTATTCCGACAAATGACCAAAAAATAGCTCCTCTGGCACGCTTTATCAAATAATTCCCCACCGACGGACCAACCATTTCATCACGGTCTATTACAAAATCATTGTCTTTTAATCCTTCCCTAAGTGCTTTTTGAATGCTTCGGCTTACTTCTATATTTATGTTTTCACTTTTCTTTACTCGAATAATAACTCTGTTATTTTTAGTAAAATCCTGTATTTCACTGCCAGGCAAATCATGACTATTTAATATTACTCTGATTTCTGCAACACTTACCGGATTAGTAAAAGTAAGCTCTAACATCGTTCCACCCTTAAAATCAATTCCCAGATTTGCCCCGCCCCTACCGATTAAAGAAACAATTCCTACCAAAACAAGAGCAATTGAAATAGCAAAAAAAATCCATCTTTTCTTTAAAAAATCAATATTAGATTCCTGAAAAAACTGCATCTTCGCCTCCTAATTTTTATTAAACTTTTTGATAAAATGCTTAACCTTGCAATTAATATTTAAATTTACATCAACAAATATCCCTGACAATTCAAATAATTCAGCTATTTTCATTTAAATGCTTAATTTTTCAACTCTCTTTCCTCTTAATGCCCAGTTAAAAATTTCATGGGTAACCATAATGGCAGTAAACATACTTACAAGAATACCCAACGTTAAAGTAACGGCAAAACCCTTTACAGGACCTGTCCCAAATTGAAAAAGAAAAGCAGCTGCAATCAAAGTAGTTAAGTTTGAATCCAAAATAGTTTTAAAAGCTTTCTGATATCCGGCATCAATAGCTACCCGAACAGTCTTTCCACTTTTTAATTCTTCCCGAATACGCTCAAAAATAAGCACATTCGCATCTACCGACATACCAATGGTAAGAATAATTCCGGCAAGCCCGGGCAACGTTAAAGTAGCGTGTAAATAAGCCATTGCACCCAAAATAAGTATTAAATTCAGAAAAAGAGCAAATACCGCCACCGACCCGGATAATCGATAATAGAAAAGCATAAATAAAATTACCAAAATTGCGCCAATAACCATTGCCAGAATACCTTTTTTTATGGAATCTCTTCCCAGAGAAGGACCAACCGTCCTGTTTTCAATAACATTAACCGGAGCAGGCAATGCACCGGCACGCAAAATAATGGCTAAATCCCTTGCTGTTTCTGCAGTAAAATTTCCTTCAATAATGGCATTCCCATCAGGAATTCTGTTTTTAATCACCGGTGCAGACTGAACTACTCCATCCAGCACAATAGCCAGATTTCTTTCAATATTATCTTCTGTAACCAAAGCAAACTTTTTTGCCCCTTCTTTATTGAACTTAATTGATACATAAGGAAACCCGTATTTCCCCCCTATTTCTACTTTAGCATCTACTAAAGATGCACCGGTAAGAGATACCTCTTTCTTTACTAAATATTCCCTTTCTTCTTTACCCGGCAATAATTCATATCCTTCCGGTATATTCCCCTCTTTAGCTTCTGACATTTTGCCCTGATCATTTACTAATTTAAACTCCAAAAGAGCAGTTTTCCCAATAAGATCCATTGCCCGCCGGGCATCTTTTATCCCGGGAAGCTGCACCACAATCCATTTATCCCCCTGTTTTACAATTAAGGGTTCAGCAACACCAAACTGATCTACCCGATTACGCACAATCTCAATGGCCCTATCCACCGCCTCTTTTAATTTCATCCCTTCGGGCATTTTAGCCGTATCTATCTCTAAAATAAGATGCATTCCTCCACGCAAATCCAGCCCCAAATTTAATATCTTATCCAAAATACGATCTCCTTCTTTTTCCATGGTTTCTTTTTCCTCATTATCCATTCTATACCAGGTATAAGTCGGATATAAAAACCAACAGGCCAAAAAAATAACCAACCCTATAAAAATACGTTTCACTTGTCTTGTTGTCATTCTATTTCTCCTTTTATATTTTCTTTTTTAAAAATCAATCAACTATCCCATAGTAAGTTGCGGAAAATCAAGGGTTTATTCCACACAACTTTTGCCAAGCTACGAAAAATTAACCCAACCGGATACTATAATAATCTTGTTTTGTTTATAATCAACTCAAATTTACAATTTAAAAATTCAGCCGCTTTACGGCACATGACCATACGGCTTAAAAATATTTCAAAATATTCCATTACCTGTGAAATATTAACGTCAATGTTTAATTCCAAAGTAATTGTCTTTTCCTCATTGTTCACCCGCAAAAAAGATTTTTCAGCGGCATAATTTACCCGGTCATGAATATCAAAAGCTACTACGCTGGGATTATGTACACGGGTTCGATGAACATCGGATTTATCAGCTAAAATTAAAGCAGCTGCAATTTCATTAATTGGTTCACCGGTAGATTCCTCATGATTCCCAATGGCACTAATGATAATAGCTACTTCCTCATTATTTAAACCAATATCAGGTAAAACCTGCATAGCAATAAGAGCCCCTGATTGTTCGTGTCCTTTTCTATTTATAACATTACCGATATCGTGTAAATATCCGGCAATTGCCCCCAAATTACAAACATCTTCCTCAAAATCTAAATGATTTAACACATTATAAGCAATATTAGAAACTAAATTAGCATGCCGATATCCATGTTCAGTATACCCTATCGTTTCCAGACATTTATTAGCTCTCTCAATAAACGCGATTACCAACGGATGATTTTTAACATCATCCACTTTACCGTGTAACATTATTTATTCCTTGCCCTTTCTAAAAACTTTATAAAGGTACTCTCTTTAATTCAAACAATGATATTTTATTTTTGCTCTTTAGTTTCCACTTCCAAAGCAGGTTTCAAAACCTGACTTACTGCACTTTTAGCCAGTTGAATCCTTACGTCTTCGGCAACTTCAAGCTCAAATACGGCCGGTTTAATTCCAACGATAACTCCGTATACGCCTCCGGAAGTAAGAACTTTATCTCCTTTTTTTAAATTATTAAGCATTTCCTGATGTTCTTTAGCTTTTTTTTGTTGCGGCCTAATTAAAAGAAAATAAAAAATAGCAAAAATTAAAATCCATGGAAAAAATTGCACTAAAGGATTTACCTGTGGTTGCATTTACTCCTCCTTAAAATATATATTTAAATAAATTCAATAAATCAGTAAAACTATTTTAATGATCTTTCCGGACGCATTTATCAAGGATTAACCTTTGATGTGTTTTGTTCATATTTTTCCAGGAATTCCTTTTTTGCTATCCCAAAATTATCTTCTTCAATTGCCTTTCTAATTTTAGTCATTAAGTTTACCATAAAATACAAATTATGTAAAGTATTTAACCTGAGTGCCAGAATTTCCCCAACGCGAAAAAGATGTGATAAATATGCCTTAGTAAAATTGCGGCAAGTATAACAGTTGCATTCCGGGTCCAGAGAAGAAAAGTCATCTTTGTATTGTGCGTTTTTTATATTTACTTTGCCAAAAGTCGTAAACAATTGTCCGTTTCGTGCATTTTTTGTAGGCATTACACAGTCAAACATATCTATTCCCAATTCGACACAATTCCATAAATCTTCAGGGGTACCGATTCCCATTAAATATCGCGGCTTTTGCTCCGGTAAAAAAGGTAACGTATAATTTAAAACTTCATACATCAAATTTTTAGGTTCTCCCACGGAAAGCCCTCCCAAAGCATATCCGTCAAAACCAATATTTATCGTCTCCTCGATACTCTGTTTACGTAAATCATTATATATACCGCCCTGAACAATTCCGAATAAAGAACATTTATGGTTTAAGAGAACTTCAGTTTCTTTACTAAATTGTTCCTTACATCTTTTTGCCCATCGCAACGTCCGCTCCATTGATTGTTTTGCTTCATTGTATTCACAAGGATAAGGAGAACATTCATCAAAAGCCATAATTATATCAGCACCCAAATTATTCTGAACCTTAATTGCTTCCTCGGGAGAAAGGAAACAACTCTTTCCGTCTATGTGTGAACGAAATTCCACCCCTTCTTCCTGAATCTTTCTTGATTTAGACAAACTAAAAACCTGATACCCCCCGCTATCGGTTAAAACAGGCCTATCCCAACTCATAAAGCGATGCAACCCACCTGCCTGCCTTATCAACCGGTCACCCGGCCTTAATAGCAAATAATAAGTATTCGCCAAAACAATTTCTACTCCGATATCTTTTAGTTCGTTAGGAGCAATTGTTTTTACTGTTGCCTGCGTTCCTACCGGCATAAAAACAGGAGTATTAATTGTTCCATGGAGAGTGGAAATTTGCCCTGTACGGGCTTTATTTTTATTACTCTTTCTTAGTGTTTTAAAATGCATTTTTTAATTTTCACCCGTCAAAAAAATAAACAAGCGGATTATATCACATTTTCATAAGAATGTAAAATAAAAAATAAATAAGGTCTATATTTAAAACACAAGGAAATTTTTTTTGGTTTTTTCGTTTTTAGTGGAAAAATCTTCTCTTGATTTAATAAGTCATCAGGAAAATACATTTTTTTAAAAATAGGTAATTTTTTAGAATGCTTAGAAAGGAACATAAAAAATGGTTCTTTTGTGAATAATGTAGAAAAAAATATCGGCACCTTATTATTTCCAGTTTTTATTCCATATTGATTCAGTCTCAGGATCAAGCAATTTATCCCTAAATTCTTTTTTATTCATTATGGCATTAATCATTGTTTTATAATCCCTATACGGATTATCTTTTGCCCTTTTAACTTTTAAGACACCAAAATTTGTCCTTTCCTCATTCCTAAAATAAATCTCAAACGGGCGTTCATAATAATCAATCCGTTCATCAATAGAATCGTGCCGGACAAAATACCATCGCTTTCCATTCTTATCTAAACGTTTAAGTTTATCATAACTCCACATTTCTTTCATTTTTTATCCACACAAATCAAATATCCGGAATCTTTAAGTGCATCGATAATTTCAGCAAAAAGATCATCTTTCGAAAAATAATTATTCCAATGATTTGAGCTTAACTTCTTTATTCCGCCGGTATAGTTAATAGTCAAGATTATCCCTTTGGTTGATGTCTGTTCCAATTTTATCTCTTGAATATCAAAATGTTTAATGTCTACTAAAAAGAAATAATGTACAAAAACAATATGATTTTTATCTATTCGAATATAACGGGGAATATTGATAAAAAACTGATAGGCCGGGAGGATAAGAAATACGGGAACCGCAATTATACCTGCTAATAATAACCCTCCGTTAAATTTACCATAGAAAACAAAGAAAAACAAAAACAAAAAAAAGGAAGTGTCCCAATAATCATACAAAAAAGTAAAAGCTGAGCACCTTCTTTTGGCCTTTTAAATAAAATTTTGTTTGAACTATCCATAAGCATTTTTATCAGAAATTAGGGCCTGCTGAAAAATACAGCAGTCCCTGATTTCACAGATTAGAAACCAGATTACACAGATTAAAACTCAAACGACAAAATCAATGTAATCAAGGCTTATTGAAAAAATTATTTTACGGCAACAACAATTGAACCTATAGATAAAATTATTGAAAACAATGTCCTGAGGGTAAAAAATCGCGTAAGAAATAATCTTACGACAAGAAATATAGTAAAAAATATAGCACCAAATCCTTGCACAACAATCAAAAAATATTTAATGGAACTAATTTGCATATTCAAGAAAAGAATAAAAATAATACCGACAATAGCAATAATATTAAGCAGTGTTTCCAGATAAATCTCTTTAAAAATTAATGGATTATGTTCTACCCCTTCATCCAATTCAACCCTTCCCAAAGGTAAATACTTCTTTCTGATATGCAAAGTAATCCCTGAAATCAATAACATTTCAAATACAATTAATGTAACTATTGTGGCAAAACCGGCTGAAGATTGTGAAATTATTCCCCCTTCAACCAGTAAAATGCCTACTATTACCATTGGTATCCACACAAAAACTTGTAAGATAATAAAAAGGACGGCAATATACATGCTCATTGCCGCAACTTAACCAACAATATAATCTGATGTATTTTTATTATTTATCATATTTACATCCCGTTTTATAAATTAGTTCCTTTTTTGAAACTTATCTTTTTTCTCCTTAATTGAAAGCCAAAAATAAAAAGAAAGAACAACTACAACTATTACTATTAAAACAAATCCCAGGGGAAGTAAAACACATGTTTTACCTAAAAGATACATCAGTAGAACCAAAAATGTTATTTCCCAAAAAACCAAAGACTTATCTATAATAGTAGATGGTTTTCCTAAATAAAATCGAATAAATCTTTTTAAAATTATTTTCTTGAAAAAGTTTAAATTTAAAAAGCTAACTCTATAAACAGAAACATACTCTCTTTCTTCCTTCCATAAAACAATGCCTATTATCTTTAAATATTGTTTCTTACAAGCAAGGAGAAGAGAAACTTTTTCTTTTTTATTAAAATTAATTCTACTTTGAAAACGAGCTCCTCCTGAAGAAAGATTAAAAATTTTAGCCAGAGGATCATTAAGATATTTTCCTTCGGCATCTGAAACAATTACTTTTAAATTTAATTTTACCCGTGGATATTTACGCTTTTCTATTCCCATTATTATCATCTCCTGTTTAAAAAATAATCATATAATAATTAATAGACAGAGTTATTAATCTATTACATTTCCCATTATGCTGTTAAAATTATTATATTTTCAAAATTATGCAACAAAAAACATTAAAGCCTTAAAAAAAAGATTATTACCTAATAAGATAAGAAGAAAAATCCATAAGGTATTATATTATTTAAACTTACTTTTTTTCCCTTTAATTAAAAGCCATAAATAAAAAGAAAAAACAACTAACGCCATCATTATCAACGTAAATCCTATGGGAAGCAAAACACATGCTTTACTTAAAAGATACATCAGTAGAAGCAAGAATGTTATTTCCCAAAAAACCAAAGACTTATCAGTCGTGGATACTTCTCCCAAATAAAGTCGAATAAATCTTTTTAAAACCATTCTATCCAAGAAACCGTGATTTAATAAATCCACCCCATAGGTGGAAAGATACGGATTCTTTTGCCTCCATAAAACATTACCTACTATTTTTACCGAGGAACGTTCATTATGGGGAGTAAATACAAAAAAACATTCTTCTCCTTTATTAAAATCAACACTACTTTCAAAACAAATTCCGCTTTGAGAAAAGTTAATAATTTTAGCATGAGTATCCTGACGAAAATTATGGCCATGGACATTTGAAACCACTACTTTTAAATTTAGTTTTATCCGTGGATACTTACGCTTTTCGTTTACCAACGTTCTATCTCCCTTTTAATAAAGATAAATCTTTTAGCCGTTTAATCCTATGCCTTTTTAAATAATCGGCTATTCCCTCAACAATTTCTAAAGGTGTCTGCGGATTTATAAAATTACCTACACCCACAGCTACAGCAGCGGCTTTTACCATAAAAAACTCCAAAGCATCTGTGGTATTCATTATACCACCCATAGCAATTACAGGTATTTTAACAGTATTGGTCACTTCCCAAACCATTCGTAAAGCAATAGGTTTTATTGCCGGACCGGATAAACCCCCTGTAATATTTGCCAATGCAGGTTTCCTCGTCGTTACATCAACTGCCATACCTAAAGGGGTATTAATCAATGAAAGCACATCCGCACCGGCTTTTTCAGCTGCCCGTGCAATCAACGTAATATCAGTAACATTAGGTGATAATTTTACAATCAAAGGTAATTTTGTGGCTTTTCTTACCCTGCTAACTAATTTATAGGTTATTTTTTCATCTTGTGAAAAAATTATCCCACCTTTTAATTTAGTGTTTTTCTTCTGAAACCTAATATTCGGACAGGAAATATTTAACTCTATTCCGGCAATTGTTCCTGTTTTATTTAACGCCTCCGTTATCTTTACATATTCCAAAATACTCTCTCCCCCAACACTGACAATAACAGGAGTAGAAGTAATTTTTTTTAACCCGGGTAATTTCTCTTTTAAAAAAACATCTAACCCAACATTCTGCAATCCAACCGCATTAAGCATTCCTGCCGCGGTTTCCACTATACGGGGAGGAGGATTTCCCGCTCTGGGTTTAAGAGTAATGGTCTTAGTGACAATAGCCCCCAATTTGTCTAAGTCAATTAACTCTTTATATTCCTCACCGTATCCAAAAGTTCCGGAAGCTACCATTACCGGATTTTTCATTTTTATTCCGGCAATATCAGTAAAAAGAAAAGATTTTTTATTCACCCCAAATTACCTGCCTCGAATCAAACACCGGGCCTTCCTTACAAACTCTAACGTATTTAAACCCCGGAAAATGTCCATTTTTAACTTTCACCGCACATCCTAAACATGCCCCTATCCCACAAGCCATATATTCTTCCAGACACACCTGACAGGGCACTTTATTTTTCTCAGCTATTTTAGATACTTTCTCAAGCATTAAAGACGGGCCACAAGTATAGCTCATACAGACAGAAGAAGATCGGCCAAAACCCAATTCCTCTTTTAAAAGTTTAGTAACTAATCCCTTAAAACCGTTCGAACCGTCTTCTGTAGCAACTTTCACCCGACAATCCAATTTATTAAAATCACGAATAAGAAAAGACTCTTCTTTACTTTTTATTCCAACTAAAACAGAAACACCAAGGGAACGATTATTTTTCAGGCATTCCGCTAAAAATAAAAGGGGGACAACCCCTATTCCCCCTCCGATTAAAATAATCTCTGACTGTTGTTTTTGATTTGTTTTTGGAGGCAGTACAAAGCCGTTTCCCAGGGGACCGATAATATTTATATAGTCTCCTGTCTTATTTCCGGTTAAGATATCCGTACCTTTTCCCACTACTTTATAAAGTAATTCGATTTTTGATTTTTTTCTTACATTTTGAGGTCCAATACGATAAATACTGAATGGTTTCCTTAAAAAAGGCTCATTTCCTTTACTAACACACACATTAACAAACTGCCCCGGTTTAGCAAATTTAGCAATCTGCGGAGCATCGATTACTAAATTGTAATATCGTGAGGTAATCCTTCTATTAGCAATAATTTTCGCTTTAATTTGATACAAAAGTTCTATTCTCCATTGCTATTCTACCTTTTACTATTGTAGTAACAGCAAATCCTTTAAGCTTCCTTCCGATAAAAGGCGAATTTTTACATTTAGAATGGAAAAAACCGGCATCTATTCTTAATTCCTTCTGAGAATCAATAATAGTTAAATCGGCACACTCGCCTACTTTTATTCTTCCTTTTTTCAACTTTAAAATAGTTGCAGGATTCAATGTTACTTTTTTGATTGCTTCGGATAACGACAACACTTTTTTCTCCACTAATTCAACCATTATTAAAGGTAACAGAGTCTCCAAACCAACAACTCCAAAAGCAGCTAAATTAAACTCCGTGTCTTTTTCTATATCTAAATGAGGAGCATGGTCGGAAACGATACAATCAATAGTTCCATCAGCTAAACCCTCCCTTATTGCTTTAATATCATTCTGAGTACGCAAAGGAGGTTTCATTTTCATGTTAGTATTATATTTTCCCACACTTTTTTCGGTCAAAGTAAAATAATGGGGACAGGTTTCACAAGTAACTTTTATTCCTTTCTTTTTAGCTTCTTTAACAAGACCTACTGATTCTTTTGTGCTTACATGGGCAATATGTATCTTTGCCCCGGTCAATTCTGCCAAAGCTATGTCCCGGGCAACCATAATATTTTCTGCTTCCCGTGGTATTCCAATCAACCCAAGAACAGTCGACACCTTCCCTTCATTCATTACTCCACCCTGAGAAAGATTCAAATCTTCACTATGTATAATGACCGGCAAACTAAAGGTTTTAGCATATTCTAATGCTCTCCTCATAATTTTGGCATTCATTATTGAACTTCCGTCATCCGAAACAGCAACAATTCCGGCTTTACTCATCTCTCCCATCGGTGATAATTCTCTGCCCAAAAGTTCCTTGGTAACACTCCCAATAGGAAAAACATTTACTAAGCCTTCATTTTTTGCTTTTAACAAAATAAACTTAACCCCTGAAACATTATCAATACAGGGATTGGTATTAGCCATACAGCAAACAGAAGTAATCCCTCCCATTAATGCCGCTTTTGTTCCCGAAGCAATAGTTTCCTCATCTTCTCTGCCCGGTTCCCTAAGATGAACATGCATATCAATCAAACCGGGAACAACTATTTTCCCCTGAGCATCTATTACTTTTTCGGCTGTAAATGGTAAAGATTTTTTAAAAGAACTAATTTTATTCCCTTCAATTAAGATATCCAAAAGTTCATCTGTTTTATTAGCCGGGTCAATAACCCTGCCGTTTTTTATTAAAATTTTTTTCATCTTAATCCCTGTTATCCATTTATTTATTCCCTGCCAATAAATATAAAACCGCCATCCGAATCGCTATACCATTAGTTACCTGTTCTAAAATGACAGACCTATTACCATCTGCTACTTCGCCGGATATTTCTACCCCCCGATTCATCGGACCGGGATGCATTACCAAACAATCTTCTTTTGCATATTTTAATCGTTCCTTAGTTATCCCATAAAATTCCGTATATTCTCTCAAGGAAGATAGAAGTTGCCCCTTCTGCCTTTCTAATTGTATCCTTAAAGTATAAATAACATCTACATCTTTTAAGGATTTATTTAAATCATAAAATACTTCCACCCCCATCGATTCAATTTCTTTAGGAATAAGCGTCGCCGGAGCACAAACACGCACCTCCGCCCCCATTTTTTTCAACCCCCAGATATTGGAACGCGCTACCCGGCTGTGTAAAACATCGCCGATAATTGTTACTTTTAGGCCTTTTATTTTTCCTTTTTTTTCCCGTATCGTAAATAAATCCAATAACCCTTGAGTAGGATGTTCATGCGCACCATCTCCTGCATTTATTACTGATGATTTTATTTCCCTGGATACTATTTCTGCAGCACCGGCCATACCATGACGAATGATTACAAAGTCCGCTTTCATTGCTTCAATAGTTTTTACCGTATCAATTAAACTTTCCCCTTTAACTACGCTACTGGTAGAAACAGAGACATTTAAAGTATCGGCACTCAATCTTTTAGCGGCTAATTCAAATGAATTTTTCGTTCTGGTGGAAGGTTCATAAAAAAGAAGCACTACTGTTCGCCCTCTTAAGGCAGGAACTTTTTTTATCGAACGAGTAAATAAGTCTTTGAAAGGACCGGCTGTGTCCAGGATTAATTGGACTTCTTTTTTATCTAAATTTTCCAACCCAAGCAAATCCTTATTTTTTAGCTTCACTTACCATTCTCCTCAATTTCTTTTAAAACAACCCTATCGGTTTTATCAACTTCTTTTAGTTCTACACAAACCAGTTCTTTACTTGAAGCAGGGAATACTTTTCCTACGAAATCCGGTTGAATAGGAAATTCGCGATTGCCACGATCAATCAAAACTGCTAAGCGAATAAGCTTTGGCCTTCCAAAATCAATCAACTCATCCAGAGCCGCCCGTACGGTCCTACCGGTAAACAAAACATCATCAACTAAAACAATTTTTTTTCGGTCTATATTAAAAGGAATTTTTGTTTCACGCACTATCGGTTGATTAACAGCAGAATTTAAATCATCCCGGTACAAAGTAATATCTAAAACCCCTACAGGAACGTCTACTGATTCCATTTCTTTTATTTTGGAAGCCAGACGATTAGCCAAAGGAACACCCCTATTTTGAATTCCGATAATAACCAACCCTTCGACACCATAGTTTTTCTCTACAATCTCATATGCCATCCGTTTTATAGTTCTATCTATCTCAGCTTTATTCATTATTATTTTCTTTTCATGGAGAACCAAAATAACACTCCTTAAATTTATAATTGAGGTTATTACCAAAAACCTATTGTTGTCATTCCCGCAAAAGCGGGAATCTATAGTATCGTCGACAAGATGGATTCCTGCTTTCCAGACTGTGTCATAACTCTATTTTTTACAGCAATTGTAGTTGCCTCATTTATGAGGCTCGTCGGCAAATTGATTGTGACACACTCTCTTCACAGGAATGACAGAAAAGAACAAGAAATACAGTTCGGCACCAGCCTCAATTATAATTTCTAAATCAGGTAGTTAGTTTTTTTTACTAACCTACAAACTTTTTAATCCCTTTCTTTCCAATGTCATTACGATAATGCATCCCGTCAAATTTTATTTCCTCAATTGTCTGATAAGATAAATCAATTGCCTTATCTAAACTGTTTCCTACTGCAGTTACTCCTAAAACCCGCCCACCCGCAGTTTGTAATTTTTTTTCACTGTTAAAAGCTGTTCCCGAATGAAAGACCACAACATCTTTTATTTTTTTTATTTCTTCCAACCCGGAAATTTCCTTTTCTTTTTCATAATTGCCCGGATACCCTTTGGAAGTTATTACTACACAAACGCAGGATTTTCTCTCCCATTCTATTACTAATTTATCCAGTTTCTTATCAATTACCGCAGAAACAACCTTAACCATATCCGTTTTTAATAAGGGTAAAAGAACTTGCGTTTCCGGATCACCAAAACGAACATTAAATTCCAACGCTTTAGGCCCCTTTTTGGTAATTATTATTCCGGCATAAACTATTCCCTTATATTCTATCCCTTCTTTTTTTATACCCGTAATAAAATTATCAAAAACCTCTTTTTTAGTTTGCTCATATATCTGTTCTGTAATCACACCGGTAGGAGCATACGCCCCCATACCACCAGTATTTACTCCTTCATCATCATCAAACACCCTTTTATTGTCCTGAGAAGCAATCATGGGTACGATAGTTTCTCCGTCACAAAAAGCCATTAAAGACGCTTCTTCTCCTATTAACATTTCTTCTATAAGAATTCTATTCCCGGCATTACCGAATTTTTTTTCTACCATAATCATATCAATAGCTGCTATCGCCTCAGATTTTGTTTTACATATTATTGCTCCCTTACCTCCTGCTAAACCATCAGCCTTTACTACCAAGGGAACACCTACTTTTTCCACACATTTTTTTGCCGCATCAGGATTGTCAAAAACATCAAAACGGGCGGTAGGGATATTATATTTAGACATAAACTCTTTGGCAAATATTTTACTCCCCTCTAATTGGGCTGCCTTTTTATTGGGGCCAAAAATAGCCAGGCCTTCATTTTCAAAATAATCCACAATCCCGCTAACTAACGGAGCTTCCGGCCCAACAATAGTCAAATCAACATTATTTTCCTTGACTAATTTCACTAAGCCGGGAAAATCATTCATATTTATATCGACACAAACACCAAGTTCGGACATTCCTGCGTTACCGGGAACACATAAAATATTAGTGACTTCCTTACTTTGACTTACCTTCCAAACAAAAGCATGCTCTCTCCCCCCCGACCCAATAACCAAAACTTTCACTCTATTTCCTCCCTAAATTATCAATAAAATCTAAATTTCCACTACTTTTTTTTTGAACCCCTACATTTGAAAACTGTAGCTCATTGAGTTTTTTTACGAACAATCCACATCGCAGACATTATACTAAATTTTTTTCGGCAAAGTCCACTGCATTTTTAAATAAAAATATACCATCCCCTTCTTCCGGCAATTTCTTTCTTGTCCACCGTGGATGATGATGTTTATTTATATAGCGTTCCGGATGAGGCATCATCCCCATCACATTTCCTTTTTTATTACAAATAGCAGCAATATTAAAAACCGAACCGTTAGGATTATCCGGATACCCAGATAAACTTCCTTCTTTATCTACATATTGAAAAATTATCTGCCCGTTTTTTTTAAGTTTATCCAATAAAAGTTTATTTTTGCAAATAAATTTTCCTTCGGCATGAGCTATAGGTAAATAAATAATTTCTTTCATTCCCTTTGTCCATAAATTTTGACATTTGAATTTTCCTGTTTTTAAGTATACCCACCGAGCTTCAAATTTTCCTGAATCATTACCGCTTAAAGTAACTAACTGCTCCTCCTCCATAACTGTTATTCCGGGAAGAAGTCCACTTTTTACCAACACCTGGAAACCATTACAAATACCCAACACCAAATTTCCTTTTTCTACAAAGTCCTTTAAGGAAGCATATAGTTTATATTTTAACTCATTAGCTAAAATCTTTCCGGCACTAATATCATCGCCGTAAGAAAACCCCCCGGGAATAACCAAAATTTGGTAATTAAGAAAAGGATTCTCCTTTTTTAATATTTGATTGATATGCATCGATTTCGTTTGTGCCCCGGCAACTTTCAGGGCATAAACGGTTTCTTCGTCACAATTTGTCCCCGCTGTTCTCAAAACAACAGCTTTTACTTTTTTCATATAATTTTCTCTCCCTAAATTACGTATTGTCAAAAGTTTTATTTATTTCTTCTATGGTAGCCGCAGGCTTTAGCCTGCGTTTTTATGTAATAATGTTTTCTAAATCAAAATCAAATGAACCTTTGAACACATCCTCTTCCCAACTATCAATTATAATAATTTAAAGATAATCGGTGTCTCTTTTCCCTTCGCAGGCTAAAGCCTGTGGCTACCTTCGGCATTTTACAAGAAATTTTCACTTTATTTATAAGACTTTTTGATTTTTATCTCATTATATTTTCAATACTACCAGCAAAATTTCCGCTAACATTTCCGGCACAAAAGAAGTTCTGCATAAGCAAAATTAAACGGAGTGAAACCGAAACATAGTTTTTTACACTGTGTTAGGCGAAGTGAACACCATTCCTACTTTGCTATCTCGCCTTCACCCTTATATTGATTTTTCAATTGAGCTAAACCATTCTTGATTTTGTATCGCATGGACAGATACCATGGAAACCCAATTATCCACAACAATACACATCCAATAAATAAAACAACAGGCTTTAACGCAATACCAGACTTATATTTGTAAAGATCAATTTTACTGGAATCAATAGCAGCCCAAATAGATGTTCCAAGCAGCACAAAAAATGTAATTCCTTGGGGTAAAAACATAGTTGCAATTATAATTGCCAATGTAAATAATATTGCTTGCCACGTTTTCATAATTTCTCCTCCTTTCCAGAGATCGTAATGTCAAAAGTATTTGACATTTCTGCCTGAGCGAGTTTCGCACGCAGACAGGTAGTTTATAACTTTTGATTTATAATAAAATAAGTGCTTTTTCTTTTTTTATTATGTCATTCCGCTCCACCTCACGCGATTGTCCACCTCTGGAGGAAAATTGCGTTATCGTCGGAAATTTTCCGCAGGCTAAAGCCTGCGACTACCAAAAATGGAATTATCACACAGTTCGTCCACAAGAATGACAACAACAGTGTTTAAGTATACTTTAATGTAATTTTGCATTTTCATCTTCTTTCGTTCATTCGTTCATTCTTTGACATTAGCCAATTTTTTTTTTAAGATTAATCCAAATTTTTTACAATAGTCACATACAATCAAACAATGTTTTCTGTTCCCCTAAACTAAATTCTTCATCCTGCTCTATTTCAGAAATTCTCCCGTTCAATCTTTTTAATATAATACTATGATACTCTTTTGATTTTTCCATTGTTATAAAATTTCGTTTTAATTTTTGGGCAACTGTAGCCGTTGTACCTGTCCCCCCAAACGGATCTAAAACTAAATCCCCTTCGTTAGAACTTGTTTTTATTATTAGTTTTAACAAATTTTCAGGCATTTGACAGGGATGTTTTCCTATGCGTTCTTTAAAAGTACCACAAACCCTGGAAAAAGACCAAACATCATCGGGAATCTTCCCTATCGGATTCGCCCGTCTATCGTTGTAAACAAGTTGTCTTGCAGAAGAAATCCTTATGTTTTTATCGTTAAAAGTAAATCCTTCTTTATCTTTAGTAAAATATAAGATGTGAGTATGGGCTCGGTTAAACTTTTTCCGCTGATTTTGCCCAAAGGTATAGTACCATACAATCCAATTCCTAAAATAAAAACCTGTTTTTTTTAAAATCATATTTATTTCTGATGCAAATTCATCACCGATAGCAATATATATTGTTCCTTTATCTTTAAGTAATCTATGAGATTCTTTTATCCATTTTTCCGACCAGTTATAATATTCTTCATAAGGCATATTATCATTATGAACATCATATTTTATTCCAATATTAAAAGGAGGATCGGCAAACACTAAATCTATAGATTTCGCCGGTAACGTCTTCATCTTTTTTATACAATCACCTAAATATACTTTGTTTACTTCCATTTTTACTCTCCTAATTTAAACAATTGACACGGTTTTATCTTAAATTGCAATTTTAAAGGGTCAGGGGTCCCACCTTTTCTTTGCATAGTAATTTTACCAATAGAAAGACTTCCCCTGGGAAAAACCCTTACATCCCCAGTAGCAAAAAAATTCATAACGATGTTAATATCTTTAAACACCCAGGTAGTAGTCTTATTCTGTTTATTATGTCTGGTAACTAACATCCAATTTGCTGATAAACCACCTCTTCCTTTTAAAATATCACTTACAACAAGAAGTTTATTATTCTCGAAGAATTTTATAATTCTTTTGTTAATCTTCTCTGAAAATTCATCTAAAAAAACCCTTCTCTTATCTCTCAGTTTTCTTTTTTTTAAGAGATTTGTCTGCAATTTAGGTTTAATCTCTCCTGTAAAAAGTTTTAATGCTAAAGATACATCCTCATCAAAACCCCACATTTCCTGATATGTATCAATCCATCTTTTATCGATTTGGTTATAATCTGCATCAGAATTTGCTTTTTTTAATGACAAATTTTCTATCTTCAAAATATTCCCTATAGAAATTATAATCTTTATTTGAGCATCGGATTTCTTAAATCGCATCAAATCTTCATAATCTTCTTTAGTTGTTCCAAATTTTTTAATTTCATTTTTTTTAATTCTACTTGGAACATGTATTGCTCGAACAGAATCAATTTTCTCTATTCGGTAACCCATAATTTTAAGCCAGATTTGAGCTTCTTTATCTTTCTTCCAATTGTTAAATTTTATACAAATCTTTTTTTCATTGGCAAAACCACCTTTAGCAGTGATAGAGCCCAATTTAGATTTATTCATTTTTTTGTCTCTTTAAACAAGATTTCTGATAACAGAACCCGGTGTAATCCAAATTTGGATTACACCGTGAAACACCGAAACCAAATACATGCTATTATATAATGTTGTACTGCTACCCCTTTGACATTTGATATTCAATGCAATTTGGGCATATCCCACAATCATCTTCTTCTACGAGATATAAATTGCCACAGGTCATACATTCATTCATACTTGATTCTTTCCATGCCTGTCCACAAGCAAAGCAAATATACTGGTCCTGTTTAGATTGACTCCCGCTTGGGCCGATATCAACAAGTGTTTCACGTCCACATTCCGGACAAACATCTGGAAGATATGTTCCTCCATCCCATTCTTCAGCAGCAAATTCTGGCTTGGTTGAATAAGTGCAAAAGAGACAATATGGATTGTCATTGCCTAATATAAAAGTTTCTTGGTAACAAGTAGGACACTGGACTTTATACAATTCTTTCTCGGCTTTTTTAATATCCGGATCTATTTGCTCTAATCGTCTTTTAACAAAGTTCTGAAATTCACTTAATTTGCTCCGTAATTGATTCAACAATTCTCTTTCAATTTTAGAAAAATCATTTGGTAAAAGTTCACCATTGATAAAATCTAATAATATAGAAAGAACCTGTGCTGTTGAACCAGTAAGGGCTTCTTTTGAACTAACAATTCCAAAGTGTTCCAACCGATTCCGTTTTTCGCGAAAGTTAAAAAGTAAAGGTTTCTTATTATCTAAGGAGACTGATATATTACAAATTCCTTTGAGTCGATCAATACATGTTCCGAAGGACACACTTCTAAAACTTCCTGTCTCGAAATCCCGAATATTGGCTTTATTGATATCTTCAAATAATAAAGACCAATGTTCTCTTCTTAGTCTCTCTTTTAAAATAAGCTCCATCCCCGCACACAGATGCAATATAGCATACTTTAAATCGCTTTTCGTCCTAGGTTTTGCTACATACATTAGCGATGATAAAATGAAATCAAATCCATTTTCCAGTAGACCAAACTTTATGTCTTTTTTAAGTTTTCTATCTTCCATAGCTTACCATTTATTAAGAAACATTAGCAATGCAATTTTCTATAACATTCCAGGCATATACGACATTTCAATCGAAAGGAGCAATGTTCCGAAAGGCAAGGGCATAAACCCGTAGCATCATATATGCTGTATTATGTGCTGTACCACCCAAACTATTTTTCTAAAAAAAATCTTATACTATTTTCCCATTCCTTATCAGGTTCAAGGTCATAACGCCTTGCCACTTCTTTAAGATATTTCTTAGATGTCCTTGGGGGTAATTTTAATTTTTCATCGAGCTTCCTATAGTGAATTAATTTGCCCATAAATATGGAGTTGTCACGATGCGTATAATAGTTAGTATAGTGACAATGCTCCTTATACAAAAACTCCTCATCCAATACTTCTTTTAGCTCATCTCTTGAATAGCCCTCATATGGTCCCGTATATATTGTTCCTGTATATAGATCTTTGCTATCTAATTTTAATTCCTTGTACTTAGGAAGACGTGATTTTATAGCACTTCCTTTAAAACCTTTCATGTTTCCAAAACCAAATTGATCACAAAGGGTTTGAAAAAATAGTTTTATATGTTCAGCTTTGCCTAACGATAGAGCTTGCAACCGACTAAGTGGTTCAGGAAGTTCAGAAAATTCTATTTCAGGAGCACATAAGGGGTATATTCTACCCTTCCCTTCGATCATTTTAGACCAAGAAGCTCCCACTTCAAACCATATCCAAGGTCTATTGATAGAAACAGGGGTTATCAATACAACAACAGCTTTTGCTTTATCTAAATTTTCTTTGACATTATTTAGCCAATCAGAACCAGGTTTCATAACCCCGGGTACACTTGAAGCAAAGACATATACTCCATTTGCAAACACACGATCAATTTCTGCTTTCAATATTTCCGCAATAGGTTTATCTGTTGCAGCATGACTGACAAATATTACTGGCTTTTCGATTTTCATATTTCCCACCTTATAAGCAACACTGCACCTAACTTAAAATAACCGGAATAGTTCGTTTGTGCTATCAAACCACCATATTTTGCGAAGTACTTCGTTTATGTTCGACTTAGATGAATTCTTAAATTGTTATTTTTACTATCAGCAATTTGCCATTCGCAGTCTTTTGTTTTTGTCTTTTAATTTTTTTTAACTTATAACCATAACTCGTAACTTATAACTGTCGTTTCTGTCTATCGACCATGAACCATCAGCTATGAGCAAAAAGTTACTAATTTCATTACCTCCTTGCTTCCGCAACTCCTCACCATTTAAACTTGCAAGTTGTATCCTGTATAACAATTATCATACACAATCAAATAATGTTTTCTGCTCTCCTAAGCTAACTTCTTCATCCTGCTCTATTTGTGTAATATTCCCCTTTTATCCACTGTTTTTATCCACTGTTAGGCGATGGGCAGCACATAATCATAAAATATCATTACGAACAAATTCAGAAGCTAATTTGATAAAAGCCTCATCCATATTATCAGTTTTAAAAGTACTATATACAATATCTTGTTGCATTGTTGGCATTTTACAGTCTTCTTCACGAAGAACTACCAAATTGTTTTTACCTAATTGAATTAACCTATCAAACTCAATAGTAACATTATGATTAGGTAAATATATTCCTTTTTCATTTGAAGTATCTTTTGTTGCTAATATAATAAAAAAATCTGATTTTTCTATTAAATCAGAAACATGTTTATTAATATTTTTGCCTTCTGATGGTTCATTTATATCATAAGTAGGTAAGAGATTTAAAGCTCTTATAAATTTTTCTAACTGAGTAAATGCAGGTGTAAATTTTCCATGGCTAATAAATATTTTTTTTAAACTTCTGTCTTTTATATTATCAATTCCAATAGTTTCAATAGCTTTAAAAATACCAACACATTTTTCTAATTCAATTCTTAAAAAATCTTTCCATTGATCCCATCTCATGTTTTTATCGCTATTAACAGAGAAAAGATTTTTATATTCTTCAAAAGTAATTTTATCAACATTT
>JAUVLC010000166.1 GCA_030595925.1 Clostridia bacterium
GCGGAAAAGGAAAAAGAAAAAAACAGCAGTTTGTAAAAGTTAAAATTGTTTGGATTTAAAAAATACCTATTCAAGGTAACTGCATGAAAAATCTCATTAAATCGTTGACAAAAAGATTAAAAGTTTATTACGTTTAAAATAAATTAAGTATATATTAATACCGCTTTTTCACTTTTCCCTTTGTACCCTATTCAAAATACCTATAATAAATTTCGTATTTATAGCAACTCAACAGGTTATATTCGCTTTTAGTATTCTTAAATTAATATCAGTATAAGTTTAAAAAAATTAATAAAAAAAATTTTTTTATGTTTTTCCAAATCACCAAAACGAAAAACAACAATTTATGCCCTTAATATAATCCATAAAACAACGGCTCTATCTTCACCCACATTCACTATTTTATGCATTTTAGGGGAAATAAAATAAATACTATCACCTGCCTCCATATCCCATTTCCGGTCATTAATAAAAATATCTATTTTACCCTTAATTACCAATCCAAATTCTTCACCTTCATGTTTCCTTAGTAAATTACCCGTTTCTTTTCCTTTTTCCAGATTAAAAAGTAATGGTTCCATTTTTATATTTAAAACATTAGAAGCCAAAGCCTCACATCCCGGTATTATTTTCTTATCAACAAATCCTTTTTCTCTTTTTCGTCGGATAAAAATGGTTTCTTTTGTTTCTTCTTCTTCAAAAAAAGAACTAATCCTGGTATTTAATGCTTTCGCGATTGACCTTAAGGATTGAACTGATGGAGAAGCAATATCCCTTTCTACTTGAGAAAGAAAACTAATTGTCAACTGCGTCCGTTTAGCCAAAGCTTCCAACGTTAAGTTTTTAAACAACCGCACTTCTCTTATTTTCTTCCCTAACTTCATCTTTTCACCCCTATTTTTACCGTTTTCATTTTTTATTATACGGCTATTTTTCTAAACCAAAAATTTAATTTGACAAAAACAACATAAAATACTAAAATGTTTGAAAATAAAATCTAATGGAGAATAAATTAAATGTTTAAAATGAAAACAACAGCTTATACTTTAATTGAACTAATGATTGTAGTATCCATTCTTGGAATACTTGCTACTATCGGAATACCTAAATATGCTAATTTAACCCGAAAATCGCATGAAGCAATTACAAAAGGAAACCTCGCGATCCTACGAACTACTCTTAATGTTTATTTCGTTGATAACTCAGGATTTTACCCTTACGGCAATCCTACCTCTTCTCTCATCCCCCGATATTTAGAACAAACACCACTCTGCTACACCCATCACCATCCACGAAAGAGTAATATTCAAGATTATGGAGGAGTTATGGGAGACACCGGCAGTTGGGGATACTGGATGGAAGCTCACCCTGAATGGGGCAAAATATTTATCGACTGCACTCATACGAATCTTCATGGTATCGTTTTTTCCGTGCGGTAATTTTGTGAAACCTAAAAAATGGTTGCGGGGGACGGATTCGAACCGCCGACCTCCGGGTTATGAGCCCGACGAGCTACCAGACTGCTCTACCCCGCGATATTATAATATTTAATTCTTTCCCTTCCCTATTATGCCGGGAGCCGGGGTCGAACCGGCACGAACTTATTCAGCTCGAGGGATTTTAAGTCCCTTGCGTCTCCCTATTCCGCCATCCCGGCTAAATACTACCCAATATTTTAACTATTATATTTATTTCTAAAAGAAAGTCAAGAAAAAACTATTAATGCCCTCACTTTTCACCCTGCTCGCTTTTTTCATTATTTTTTCCTTTTTTAGTCCTGGCAACAACTAAAGATTTTAAAACCCTTTTCTGCACATTATAATCAGGATCTTCCAATAAGGTTAGCAATACTTTAGTCGCCTCCTGTCCGCCAATTTCACCTAACGCCCAAGCAGCACTGGCTCTCATCCAGGGATCTTTACTTTGAGACATTTCTTTCAATGTATTCAATGATATTTCTTTATTATGAGGATACAAAGCTTTTGCAGCATTACCTCTCACTCGATTATTTTTATCTTTTAAAAAAGGAACTAATAATTTCTCAACTATAGTATTATCTTTCTCAATTTTTAGTTCTTCACCTAAAACTTCCACACCACGTGCCCTAATATATGGATTACCATCCGCAATCATCTCTTTAATAGTAAAAGATTGTTTAGTGGCCAATCTTGCACTGGCTTCACTAACTAACATGTTTTCATCTTGTATCATTCGAAGCATCTGTTCCTGTTGTTTTTTATAAAATTCTTCTTTGGAATGCAAATTTGTGCGTAACTTTTTCCACTCTTCTATCAGAATCTGCTCTCTTTTTTTATTACCTCCTGAAAGAAAAAGAATAAGAAACATTCCTCCTACAAATAAAACAGCTACAATAACACCTCCATTAATAATCATAAACTTCTGCAGATTTTTAGTAAAAGCCCTAATCATTTCATCAGAAGTATCTTGAAAATAAACCGCAAACCCAGGTAAGGTTATTTTATCTTCTATTGACCAACATAAATGTTGTACCTCTTCATTTTGGGGTTGTAATTTACTAACTTTTTTAAAAAACATTAAAGCCTTTAAATCATTACCTTCTTCAAAATATTTATCACCTGATTCTTTTAAAATCTGAATCAATAAAGTTTTTACCTTTTTATCCTTTTTATCAAGAACGAATGCTCTTTCAAGAGGAACAATAGCTTCTTCAATATTACCTTTACGATATAATCCCTCCGCTTTTTTAAAAAGCGTTTCTATTTTTTCGCCCGCATTCAAAAAATTAACCATTAAAAATAAATTTATAACAAAAAAAACAAAAACTCTAAAAACAGATCTCATTCCCCCTCCCATATAACTGATTTAACTCTCCTAATAAATATTGTATACTAAGACAAGAATAGTTTCAAGACAATTCTTTAAATTCCCATAATTTAAAATCTTCATTCCAACAAAAAATAAACAAAATTGCGTAAACATTAAATTAACGAAAAAATCCGGGAGTGGAAGGACTCGAACCTTCAGGGCCGGTTTTGGAGACCGGTCGTTTAGCCAATTAACGGACACTCCCCACACAAAGAAAAAACATATTCTATTATTTTGTCTCTTTATGCAATATGTGTTCTCTACATGACCGACAATATTTTTTTACTTCTATTTTTTCGGGACTTCGTTTTTTGTTTTTTTTGATAGAGTAATTTCGCCTTTTACATTTACTACAAACAAGTGCTACCGTTACTATCTCTTTCTTTTTAGCCATATAACCCACCTGAATAATTTATTTTACAACCTCACTTACTACACCAGCTCCTATTGTATGTCCACCTTCCCGAATAGCAAACCTTAATTCTTTTTCCATTGCTATCGGAGTAATTAATTCCACATCCATCTCTATGTTGTCCCCGGGCATCACCATCTCTACTCCACTGGGTAACTGAGCTACCCCCGTAACATCCGTAGTCCTAAAATAAAACTGCGGACGATACCCTTTGAAAAACGGTGTGTGCCGCCCTCCCTCTTCCTTGGTCAATATATATACCTGCCCTTTAAATTTAGTATGCGGCGTTATTGAACCAGGCTTCACTACTACCTGTCCACGCTCTATATCCTTCTTTTCTATCCCTCTCAACAACAATCCAACATTATCTCCAGCCTGTCCGTCATCCAATATCTTCCGAAACATCTCCACCCCGGTCACTACACTCTTCTTCGTCTCATGTATCCCTACTATCTCTACCGCTTCCCCTACTTTTATCTTTCCCCGTTCTATCCGCCCTGTAGCCACTGTCCCTCTTCCCGTTATCGAAAATACATCCTCCACACTCATTAAAAACGACTTTTCCACCTCACGCTTCGGTA
>JAUVLC010000168.1 GCA_030595925.1 Clostridia bacterium
AGATTGATGCCGATATTTTTTTCTTAGCAATATGCTGCAACATTTTCTCCTTCACAATTCTTTGTACAGTTCTTGCCAATCTTTTTTTATCAATTCTACTAATTCAGGAGTTCTTAGCGCAGCAGCTGGATGAAACATTGGAATTATTTTTATGTCTCTGCCCGTATTAAATAAGTCTCCGATGCTGGCTTTGAAAAGCCTTCCATGAATTTTTGAAATTCTTTTCTTGGGTAAATTATATTTTCCAAGAATGTATTGCGTAGCTATAGAACCCAAAGGAATAATTACCTTCGGCTTTACTATCTCTAATTGCTTATCAAGATATATGGAACAAGTAGTTATTTCCTTCTGTCCTATTGAATAAGTATGGGCATGGCACTTTATGATATTAGTTATATAAAGTAATTCCCGGTTTATTTTAGCCAATTGCAAAAGCTCATTTAAAAAAATGCCTGAAGGACCAATAAACAATCTCCCTGTTAAATTTTCTTTTTTACCGGGAGATAAACCTATCAGCATAACACTGGCATCATCTTTTCCCTCACCAAATACAGTCTTTTCTCTGAATTTATAGAATTTACATTTTTTACAGTTTTTTACCGCTTCTAAAATTTCATTTAAACTATTTAAACTTGTCATATATCTTCAAAAACCCTCTCTACTATTTTTCTATGGAAACATATACGAGACGTCTCTTAAATTTTTAATTTGTTGAAATATCGCTTTCTTCGTTACACAAAAAACTGCCCTTTTCTTCTGTTACACCTATTACACTTGATTCAATCCCTAATAACTTCCTTGTCTTTTCACTTGGTTTCTTCAGATATTTACTCGCCAAGTACACTTCTCGTTTCTTCTATTCACACTTTAAACCTTTAACCTACGTCCCCCCTTCCGTCCTTCATATCTTCTTTTGAAGGCCGTGGTATTGAAGCAACATCCTTTACGTCAGTTTTTTCGTAAGATAAATATTGTCTAAATCCTTTAGTAAGTTTGTTTTTGAGTTTTAAATCGCGTTGTATAGAATTTGTCTCAGCAATAAGATATCCATCTTTTATGGTAAAGATTCCCAAAGTTGTATTAGAATACATTTTAATTCTCTTATTCTCTTTCTTAAACCACACCCACATCTTGTTGTGTTCGTCAAAATAAAAATTTTTCACGAAAGACAGTTTTTCTTCCAGTCCTTCTCGCTGCTTAATCCTGAAAAATATTTTAGAGAATCTTAAATGTTCTCCGTCTGTATTTTGCAATTCAGGCATTTTGGCTGGAAGAACAACAGTTTTTTCAACTTTAGCGTCCTCATTGCTTTATCCTGGTAACATATATTTTGCCCAAAAAAGTAGTGAAGTTTTACATGATTCTTTAAAAATATTTTTTCCGATAATTCCTTTGTTATTATTAATTTTAATAAATGCTTTCTTCTGTTTTATCACAGCATCTGAGAAATCCTCTCTTGCATCCGAGGGGAAAATAAAGGGTGGCGTAAATACATATGCTTCTTCCGGAACACCAACAATTCTAATATACCAAATATCTCCTATTTTGGTATCATTTTCATAAAGCTCATTTATCCGGCAAAGATTCCATTTTTCCCCTGTTCCTAATTCATCAAGAATAATCCAATCATCCAATACGGCTTTTATTTCATAAAATGTGCAATAACTATCGGAAAGATGTTTTATCCTGGCAAGTCCGGATTCATCAATTTCCTTAAGATGGGAAGAGTTAAGAAACCTTTCGCAAATTGTCTCCTTGGTATTCCCAAAACGTAAATCAAAATGAAGCCAGCTCATAAATATGCTCGTAGGAACTCCGCCTGGCTTGTCTGTTCTGAATCGTCTCTTGAAATCATCCGACGCTTTTTTAAATTCCTTTCCATCTTTACTAAACAGTAAAATGCTTTGCCCATAAATCACAATACCCTGAAAAAGCATCATATAATCATCAAAAACTGTGCCTGTTTTTAAATCAAGTGACATCTGAAAGTCAAGGCTTTCGTTTTTGCCGCAGCATTTCTTATACTTTTTCCCGCTACCACAGGAACAGGGTTCGTTAAAGCCAATCTTTTTACTCATTTGCTACTCCCAATTTTTTGAAAAATACGGAAAAATACGGGACGGTCTTAAGATAATAAGTTAATAGTTTATTTGCAATGAAAACCAAATCAGATAACCATTTAACAAATTTTTAACTTGTTTTTTTATCCTTAAATATAACTTTCCTGTTTATTCCACAGGTTGTTATGTGATTATATCTATTTTTTACTATTTACGCAAGACTATATACTAACGGTTTTTTGTTTCGTTTTTCCGTTTTGTGTGTTGTTTTGGGCATAATCGAAGGATGAAATATAACGACTGTGACTGTTATAGGAGGATAGATTTTTTTTATTGGTTGTGGAACTAAAATTCACATACATTAATTGGTAATTCAGAAGATGGCTTTAAACTAAACCATTTCAAAACTCCTAAATTACGAATTGTTTCCGCAACTTCTTTTTTATCTAAAGGCGGCTTTCTTTTCTGCTTCCATTTCATAACTTCATTTAGGACATCTTGTTCTGCCATATCCTTTTTTTTATTTAATTCCTGTTCAATAAACAAAACTGTTGCTACAATTTCCGCTTTATTGGTGTCCAAACGCAAGAATAAATCAGCAGTTTTGTCAATCAAATCGTCCCATTTTTTTATATCTCCCTGATGTTTTTCTCGAGCACAATTATACTCTATTCCAGGAAGCACTCTAAACATATTTCCCAGTTTTTGCTCTTGAATTAATCCCGCATTAGCCAATCTTTTCTTTACTTCATTCAACTCATGGCAATATGGCCCGAAAGAACCCTTTACATAATTTAATCCTGTTGGTATACCTAAAACTGTTGACACATAAACAACTTTTTGAAATATGGTACGACCTATCGGCATATGACATTTTTGCTGTTCAATACTATAAATAATTTCAATTAATGCAATCCATTCGGGATTTAATTTTTGCGATATTTTCATACCCGATACTGTTTGTTGTAAATAAGATTTTTTCGATAGAAATTCAATTTTTAATTGTGCAGGGGGAGTACCATATGGTGCATACATTTTTACGGATATATCCCAATTAGATACATATTTATAAATAAGTGGCCCAACCGATTGATTTTCTGCAAAAATTTTATTCTTTAACCGTTGCTTCAAACTCACAAAGATCATCCCCGTTTGCACAGCATTTTACTTCAACCGCTGCTACTTCTTTTTTAAGGAAAAATTTTAAAACACCAGCGATTAACCCTGATTCAAAATAGCAAATATGCATACCTATATTAGGACTACCAACACCGGTAACACATTCTTCTATATCTACTACTATCTTTCCCTTTTCTAAGTCAGCGCTTACTACTTTGAGTATTCCCACTTTAAGATTAATTAAAATTTCTTTTAATTTTGTCACATATTCATTCAAATCGTCAATTCCACTCAAAAAAGCTTTTCCAATTTCTCCTCCTACGGCTTTACCTACTAAATATATGGTTTCATTTGCTTTGGCCTGATTTTCTTCTTTTTCTTTTCCTATTGCTAATTGAGAAAGAATCAAATTTCCCATGGAAAAGCGTAAAATCCTAAATAGTTCTATACCGACAGTAGGCCCTAAAGTGACTCTTTTGCTTAGATCACCAATAACACTAATTTTAAATTCTGGCATTATATGCCTCCTTTTTATTTATTTTCTTAATATTAACCGCGCTTTAAAATTCCTGGCTACTAACTCACAAAACCCCCCAACAACGATCATTCTTTCTAATATTTTATGCATTTCTTC
>JAUVLC010000183.1 GCA_030595925.1 Clostridia bacterium
TACTAATTTCATTTTCAAATTTATATTTCAAATGATAACCGACTACTTTGCCATCATAACTATCCACTTCAATACTTTTTATATATTTACCCTTCTTATTAAATTTTTGAATACGATTGTTTACCACATCAAGAATATAAACATTTCCTTTACTGTCTATGACTATGCTTTCTGGTTGATATGTTTTTTCATCACCCGAAAGTGACCAGTGGCATATTTTCTCAAACTCCCCCGGCCCTTTTCCCCACTTCCCTTCAATCAATACCTCCGGCACATATTCTTCGTATTGTACTTTTCCTTCTTCTCCGGTTTGAGTAATAACATTATCCTTATTTTTCTCTCCTACAACCTTTTCGGCCTTTAACCCCAGTATTTCTTCCTTTTGAACAACACTTTCAGCTTTATCTTTCTCCACCCTGTTTCCCATAGAAAATACTAAACTAATGTTTAAAACTATAACTACCCCAACAATTATCAATCCTACTCTAACCTTGTTTTTCATCTAATACCTCCAATAAAAATTTATTCAATTATAAAAACCTTTTTATAATTAGTCAGGTTAAGACGCAACGTCCCATATGTTGCCCTGCTTCAATCAAAACATCATTTCGACTTCTCGCAAAAGTATTCTGAAAAATTAAATGGAGAATCAAAATGGTAAATATTAATCTCTTCATTTTATCCTTCTCTTTAGTTTAAATTTTATTATATTATATCCATTATCTGCTACTTCTCCACGATAACAATTTTTATCTCTGTCATAAATAGCTGTAGGCGATAATTCTTTTTTTAAAAATATTTCCCCTTTTTCATTATAGTAGTAATGCCATCTATTATTCACATCCTTTATAAGTGCTACCATCCATTTTTTATTTTTTTCGCCTTTTTTAAAAACTTTTAATAGTTTTTGATCTCTTTTTAATAATATTGATTTTCTTACTTTATTTTCAGAATTATAAACACTATATTCTTTTCTTGCGTTTTTTAGCTGTTCACTTTTTATTATATATTTTCCTACCCTTTTTAATTGATATTGTTCTCTTCTCTCCTTTGCCTTTGTTTCTGTTTCGTATTTATTCTTGAAAACATAGTAATTTAACTCATTCTTTTCATCATACACATATAATTCGTTTATTATCCTATCCATTGCCAAACCTACTGTTCTATTCACCACCGCCACCTCCCACTTCCTTACCAATTTATCATCCTTAAACAACCAAACCTCTCCTTTTTCTCCTCTTATACAGTAATAATAAAGATTATCCTTTGAATCTATTACCATGTTTATTCCTAATACTTTGTCCGGCTTTCTTATTTCCTGAATTATTGGTAAATTTTTATGGATATCATCTTCTCTTTCTTTTGTATCTACCAGAAATTCTTCTATGCCGTCTTTTGTCTTGTATTCTAAAACATAACCTATTAATTCCCCATCATAACTATCCACTTCAATACTTTTTATATATTTACCCTTCTTATTAAATTTTTGAATACGATTGTTTACCACATCAAGAATATAAATATTTCCTTTACTGTCTACAGTAATACTTTCTGGTTGATATGTTTTTTCATCACCCGAAAGTGACCAGTGGCATATTTTTCCAAACTCCCCAGGGCCTTTCCCCCACTTCCCTTCAATCAATACCTCTGGCACATACTCCTCATATTGTACTTTTCCTTCGTCCCCAGCCGGAATTATAGCATTATCCTGTTTTTTCTCCCCTACAGCCTTTTCTCCCTTTAATCCCAGTGTTTCTTCCTTTTGAACAATACTTTCTCTCTTCTCTTTCTCCTCTCTGCTTCCCATAGAAAATACTAAACTAATGTTTATTGTTATAACTACCCCAATAATTATCAATCCTACTCTAACCTTGTTTTTCATTTAATACCTCCAATAAAAATTTATTCCATAAAACTTATCCTTATTCTACAATTTTTTGTTTCTTATGTCAACGCTAATGTCTTATAAACATCATGCCTTTCTGAAGATAAATCATCTGTTGGCGTATAAGAAACATTTATTTCTTCCGCATCAGAGGAAGGTGAAATATCAGGAGAAACAACAGTCCCGTCTATTTTCATTACAATAGACGATACCTTTATATTTGTTCCGGACTTAATTTTGAGTTTTATTTCCGGCTTTGAATCACCAATAATTTCCCCTTCTTCAGGTTTAAAATCGGAAAATTGTGGGAAAGGAGAAAGAGTAACTTGGGGGACGTTGTCAAGATGTCAAGTTATGATTTTTCTCTTTAACAGGTTTCTCCCCATTTGCTATTAATAATGCTACTGACTACCGGCTTATTTTCAATTCTTTCCCTATTTTTATTCCATTGATGAATCCAAGTTTTTACTTACCCAAGCTTTTTAGCGTGTAAAACTGCATTGTTTTTTCCCCTCTCCTTTACATCTTCTCTTTTTTATCAATCTCTTCTTTTTTATTGACATCTTGATAAATTGACAACGTTGTATAATTAAATTAATTGAAAAAGTAGAGCCACCTGTGATACTGTGATAGAGTAATATTCATAGCAACAAAACTCTAAACAGGAGGTGGCCCATGTCCACTCTATCAAAAATTGAACAGTTTCGTCAAGTAAAGTCTGGAATTAGGAGAAACAAAAATTATCTGCTCATCGGTATTGACGTCAGTAAAAAGTCTTCAGTAGGTTGTTTCTATAATATTGAAAAAGGAGTCCTTTTGAAAAAGTATCATATCAATCACACTTTAGAAGATTTTCAAAAATTCACTTGTAAAATAGAGCGAATAATGGAAATAAACAATTTTCAAAAAGTTATTATCGGTATTGCAGATTCCTGAGTAAACCTGCCACCTATTCCTGCGAAACTTGCCATTGAATCCTGAGTAAACCTGCCACCCATTCCTGTGGAAACCTTACCACTTTTTGGGTAACGACAGGAATGTACAGACTTGCCTGTGCGTGGCC
>JAUVLC010000010.1 GCA_030595925.1 Clostridia bacterium
TTAATACTCTCCGTAGCTAAAAATTCTTGAAATGTTTGAAATTTTCCCATTAATTTTGCTCTCCTTTATATTAAGTTCTCTTTCATTTTTTTATCCGGTTAAAACAACTTTATTTGTTATAATGCTATTTTTTTACACTAAATAAACTTACCAAAATTAACGACTTAATTGTCAACTATCTTTAAAAGAAAAACTAAAAACTTTTATTCCCGCCAAAAAAACTCTTTTTAGTTCATTAAAACTATTAATTCTTTTTAACCACGCTAAAATATAGGACGGCCGCAAATAAAAACTCCGATAGGCCTTCTGCACACTTTTTTCTAATTCTTTTCTGGTTAACTGAGTAAATGTTTCATTGAAAAAAGCTCTTGTATGAATTTTATTTAAATCACATGAACTACCATCTTTTATTTGGGGATAATTTCGGGCTACCTGCTGAAAAAGTTTCGTTCCCGGATAAGGGGTACAAATTCCAAAAGTTGCTGTAGTCGGGTCTATTTTTTTCACAAATTCAATTGTTTGTCTGATAGTCTCTTTAGTTTCCCCGGGACAACCCAACATTAAATGGGCATGAATATCCATTCCCACTTCATGTGCCCACTTAAAAGTCATGCGGGTCATTTCCAGATTAATTCCTTTATTTATATTATCTAATATCTCCTGTACTCCCGATTCAACTCCCAATCTAATCATATGACAACCGGCTTTTTTCATTAACAACATCATTTCTTTATCTACCGTTCCCACCCGGGCATTACACACCCAGCTAAGGCTAATATTTTCTTCTACCATACTTTTGCATATCCTAATATTGCGTTTTTTATAAAAGGTAAAGGTCTCATCTCTAAAAAACACCTCTTTATACCCTTGCCTTTGGATAAGCTTTAACTCCTCTATCACACTTTCTGCTGAACGACAACGATTTTTATTTCCATAAAAAGGAGGTACTGTACAAAACACACATTGCCCCGGGCAACCCCGTGAAGTTATCATGGTAGTATAAGGAATATTTTTAACAACCGGATTAAAATATTCTATTCCTTTCCGTAACATTGTTCTATCCGGAAAAGGTAAATTATCTAAATTATTCATAAAAGGATAAAAATCATTTATAACTATTTCACCATTTTCTCTATATCCAATGCCTTTTATTTTTTTCCAGTCCTCTCCGCCTTTTTCTATTCTTTTTATTACCTCTCTAATTATAAATTCCGGCTCTCTCCTGATAATAATATCGATAGAATCTTTGAACAAGCAATATTTAGGCATAAATGTTGGGTGTGAACCGAAAATCATAGTAAGAAGCTTCTTATTTTTCTTCTTTAAATCAGATAGTATTGCAGCATCCTCATTAAAGGTCATTGAGGAAGTAGATATAATAACTACTTTATATTCATTAATTAGCATTTTTAAATCATCAAATGCTTTTCTGTCATTACCGGCATCCAATAATTCCACCCGGTGTCCATCCTCTTTTAAAACCGTAGCTATATATAAAAGATTCAGAGGCGGAAATTTAGTTCCTCCTATTCTTTCCCCCGTACACCAACATCCATAAATTAAATCCCGCACAACATTCTTGGTGCTTTTACTGAATGGACTTAAAACTAATATTTTCATAATTTATATGTTCTACCTTTTCTAAAAATAAAAAACATTTTTTTAAAAATCAAATGCCTTTTTTTTTACCACTCCATCTAAACAGCACAAATCTAAAGATATAAAAACTAACCTTTACCATTGATTTATTTTCTCCGTAAACATTCATCCAGAGAAAATAAATTAATATCGTTTTTAACCATATTTCCTTACACTTTTTTATTTTAGCTTATCTTTATTAGTATTATCGGAATTCCTTTTATACTCAATATTAACTATCATTTCACAAATCAATCCTAATGAAAAAAATTGTAGCCCTACTATTATCAGAAATATTCCTGCTAAACAAGAAAGACCCTGCTGTTTAAACATAAAAGCCAGTGCACCCATTATCCCAACTAAAATCAAATATTTTTTTTTGTTTACGTTTAAAAAAAATAAAAAAATAAATAGCAAAAATCATCGGCAACAACATATAGGTTTCAGTCATTAAACCTTGACTATTTATATAAACCGTATTTGAAAAAAAAGCATAAATTGCAGCGACCCCTAAAGAGATTTTTCTCGTATAAAAAAACCTGGATAATTTATATAAAACAAAAATTGTAAATAAAGAATAAATTAATTCAAAGATACGCAAACTCAGAAAGGTATTAGGGAGAATATAAAAAACAAAAGCATTTAAATAATAAACTCCCGGGGGTTTGGATGTCCAGAGTTCTTTATATATCAAATCACCTTTTAATATTCGTTCCCCGATATAAGAAAATACTCCTACATCCCTATCCACACAAAAAAAAAATTAGGCAATTTTGTAACTAAAACAACCAGAATGATTAGTAATATTAACCACTTATCGCTTTTATCTATATCTTTATCTTTTTTATTTAATTCAAGTTTATTAATCATATCGATATTCATACAAATTCACTTTGTCCCATTAGTCAATTTTCGATATTTCATAAATCAAAAATATTCTTTTATTTTATCAAATACTTCACCAACACTAATCTTTTTTAAACATTGGTTATCTTTACAAAAAGAATATTTACCATTATATACGGTAATACAGGGAGAACAATAAAAGTTTTTAAAAAACACATGTACTTTGTCACTAAGGGGTTTATACAAAATCGGGGTCTCAGGACCAAAAAAGACAAATGTATTAATATTACTAAGACTAGCTAAGTGAGCCGGGCCTGAATCGTTGGTAATAAATATTTTACTGCTATAATAAAGAGCCAATAGCTCTTTTATTCTCGTTTCCCCTGTTAAATTAATTACCTTTGCTTTATTCTTTATATTCTCAATACAAATATTCACATATTCTCTATCTTCTTTCCCTCCAATAAATACTAAAATTTTTCTTTTATCATAATCAATAATTTTATCTGCAAGAGCAACAAAATTCTCTTTTGGCCATCTTCTTAAAGTAGTTAAATTAGCACTATTTATATTGAATATTATTAATTCATTATCTTCCTTAATATTCTTATTTGCTCTTTTTAATTTACAAAAAAATTCTTTTTCTGTCTCTCTATCATTTTTAATTTTTGGCAAAGACATATTTACCCCGTTCATTTTTACACCCAGCACTTCTACCATCGCAAAAAAAGCCTTACTCGTATGTTTATAACAATTATAAACTACCGGGTGGGTCAAAAAATTACCACGGTATAACCCTTCAGTATGAGGATTACAAAACCCAACCCGATATACAGAACTTATTAAAAAAGAAACAATTGCTGTTGCCCGTGAAAAAAACTCCATATCAACGATTACATCCAGTTTTTCTTTTCTTAAAATGATAATATTTTTTAAACTACTTAGTATAACGGAAAACATCGAAGAACTATCAACTGTTAATATGTCTTGATTATCTACTAAATCTAAAAGTTCACAGGTTGTTTTATTTTCTTTAAAAGTCATAAAATAAATTCTACAACCAGGATATTGTTTCTTAAATTCTCTCACTGCCGGAAAAGAAAGAATAATACTTCCCATTCCCCAAAGTTTAATAAACAAGACTTTTTTATAACTAACAGATTTTTTTCTCTTATGAAAAATAACTATTAATTTATTTGCCACGGAAAGCATAAAACATACCGGCATACCAAAATAATAATCAACCTTCCTCATTAAATTTATCTGCATTTTTATGGTTTAATTTCCTTTTCATTTAATACTTGTTGGCCGAATCTTTCTATTATTTTTTTATTATTTTCTGTTTTTTTTATAAATATTACCGCCCACTCATCCTGATAAATTAATTCCCAATTTGTATCTTTTATTAATATTTGAGTAAGGGGTTTTTCCCTTCTCCAAAGAATAAAATTAACTTTATATTTCTCAAGAACATCCTGCCACCCAGGGTTAATATTCTGAACATCACAATATTCCTGCAGCAATTTATCCCCATATACTTGCGTTCTTCCGTCGAAAGCAACCTTATACTCCGGATACAACATATAAATTAAATATGAACCCCAAAGTAAAGAATTAAACATTGGTCCGGGCAATTTATTCTCTTTAATAAATTCAACGGCTTGTATCGGATAAGATCTTTCCTGCACACAAGATTTAATTTCTTTACTATATGGGACCCTCAAATTGATAATGATTATCAGCCCACAAAGAAAAACCCAATTAAAAACCAGAGAACATTTTTTTAAAAGTCCTTCTACTTGTGGCTCATCTTTTCCGGAAGAATTAAGCTCAAACTTTTTTTTAAATTTACTTGAAATTAAATTAATTACATCATTTAAATAAGGAGTATAAATAGAAGCCGTAACAATCCCCCAAAAAGGCATATTACGAAGAGCATAAAAGGATTGATGGGTAAACCCAAAAAAAATACACCATTCCGTAAAATCAGGACGGCGGGGAGAACAAATAAAGGATAAAAAAGCAATAAACATTAATATTTCAAAAAGAAAAACCAAAGATAAATGAAAACTTGGAGAACGCATCTCGCCTGCAACTTCTGCTGTTGCTCCCATAGTAACAAACTCGTACGCTTGAAAAAAAATACGATAAGTATATGGATTGAGAAAACTAACAACTATACAGACTAACAATATCTTTACTAATTTTCTTATTTGCTCCGGAGACAATCGTGGATTATTCGACCAATCAAGCCGATTTCTAAAATATTCTCCTATCACATACAAGGCTATAAGTATCCATCCTATTATAAAATAAATATGTAAATTTACCCAAAACAACATAATAAAAGGTAACACCCAGAGATAATCTTTATTCCTGTATTTATATTCTGAAAGAATATAAGTAAATAATCCTGTAAAAACAAAAGAAAACAGTTGTGGTCTTTCCTCCCAGGAAGGGCCAAAAGAAACAATAATTATGAAACTAATTAAGACCGCTAAATTAAAGTTTCCCGTACGATTATACACCGTTTTTAAAATTATGCCAAAGACAACAGTAATTAAAAAAACTCTCAATATTATCAACCAATTTATACCTAAAAGACTAATTTTAAAAAAAATTATCTCAGCTAACCAACTATATGCTATCCATGATTTGGATAAAGCGGTATAGGAAAAAACTTCTATTTGTGGAAAAGCCCTGTTTTCAAGAATATATCTTCCCGTTGCAAGATGACGCCAGATATCCGGCTCAAACATTTTCACTCCCAAACCAATCCAAAAAATTATCCCCAAAAAACAAATAATTATCAAGCGTCTGGTAGTTAAAATTTTTAAAAAATTTAAGTCGTATAGAAACGAAGTCGCTGATTTATTTTTCTTATCCATATTTTACCTTTCTACTTACTTGCTTTCTTTTTTTTTTCTAAATCCCCCTAACCCCCTTTTTCTAAGGGGGGAAGTTTGCTTTTTTCTTTTGCCTTTTCTTCATATTTACTTATAAATATCCTGTTTTGGGGAATATCTTTTATAAATATCACGGCTATATCATCGAAATAAATTAATTTCCAATTATCCATCAACAAAAAAATTTCGGTTAAAGGAAGTTTTCTTGGCCATAGAATAAAGTTTGTTTCGTATTTTTTGAATTTTTTTTCCCACCCCAATGAAAGACTCCAAATATCACTACACCCTGTTAAAAATTCATCTCCATATGCCTGAGTTCTTCCATCCAGGAATACTTTCCATTCCGGATAAAGGGAATAAATTAAATAGCCCCCCCAATTAAAGGAATTAAACATCTTTCCGGGAAGGTGATTTTCCTTAATAAATGTAACCGCTTCTAGAGGAATTTTTTCCATGTCTAAACAAGATTCAAGTTTTGAATCTCTTGGAAAAGAAAAACCAACTATTACAATTAATATCCCTAATAGAAACCAATTAATCAAAGAATATTTTTTATCCCCCCCCAATATGGACTTTTGAGAAAAGCCGGTTTGAACTTTATTTTCTACAAAACCTTGGTTTCCTTTGAATTCTACAAAAAACACTCCTAAGTGTCGTCCTATTATCGGAGACATAACAATAGCCCAAAAAGGTAAATCACGAATAGAATATAACGCTTGATAAGTAAATGCTATAAAAAGAATTACCTCTATTAACGAAGGTCTTTTCTTAGAAACGGAAAGAGAAAAAATCAAAAGAAATAACATTATTTCAAAAAAACGAACTTGAATACAATGAAAATTGGGAGACTGTAATTCTGTAATATTTGCTCGTGCCCATTGTTGTCCGGTAAGTCGAATTACTTCAAGAAATATACGGTAGGTATAAGGATTAATAAAACAAACAAATAAACTAATTAGTGTTATTTTGAGTAAAAATCTCTGTTTTTTTATTTCATTTTCTTCATCCTCTCCAAACAAAAACCATCCTTTAAAAACGCTACAAAATAAATGTATGAAAATTAAAAACAACCCTATCACAAAATAAATATGTAAATTCACCCAAAAAAGCATTATTAAAGGAATAAACCAAAGTACTTTTTTTCTATTATCATATTCGAATTCATTTAAGATATAAACGAAAAAAGCAGTAAACAAAAAAGAAAAGAGTTGAGGACGCAACAACCATGAAGTTGAAGAAATATATGCCATAAAAAAAATAATCAATATCGAAAGATTAAAATTTTTATTTGAAGCAAGGTAGGTTGTTTTGAAAACTACTATAAAAGTAGTTATAATCAAACATATTTTCAAAACAATCAACCAGTTAAAACCTAAAACACTTACATAATAAAAAATTATTTCCGTTAACCAACTATATGCAATCCATGGATGAAACAAAGCAGTATGAGAAAAGGTATTATAAAAAGGAAAGATTTTTTGAGAAACTATGTATTGCCCGGCTCGTAAATGCCACCATATATCAAAAGAACCGCATTTTCTTGAAGCTAAATAAAAAATAAAACCAAAAAGATAAATAAATAATAAATATTTTGTTTTAAGTTTATAAAAAATACTCTCTCTTTCTTCCAATCCCATTTTAATTTTCAAACTTCTCTTCTTCCCCACATTTAAATCACCATTTTATTTTGACTCAATCACAGCCTTAATTCCACCCAATCTGTTGGTTACTATATTATAAAATAAAGCGATTAAAATGGCTATTACAGAAGTAATTATACTGAAAATTATTGCATAAAGAATTACAGCTAAAAATCCAACCAACATTCCACCGGTTGTCAAATTTTGTGTAAATAATGCATAAACGAAAGATATTACTCCTATTACTAAACCCAGTAAAAAAAAGACAATACTACAATTTTTAACAATTGATTTAACATCTATTTTTTTTAGTTCTATTAACATTTTTTAGAAATTTAAAAACCTCCTTTTTGTTATTTCATATTACATTTTCGAAAACAACAACTGTTTTTGGTCCTCTTTCTTCTTCTTCGGCCAACATTAATATACTTACCTCCTTCTCTCCCGAAAAATTTATAATCTCTTTTACAATCTCCCCTTTGTTAGTAAAGGCCTTATTTAATAATGCAATAAACTTTTCCTCCTTAATTACATCTAACAAGTGGCACCCCATTATTTTGTCCCTTTCTAAACCAAAACCACATTCCTTTTGGATTATATTAGAGAAAACTATATTATTGTTTACATCCGCAACCATTACCTTTTTGTTGCTATTCTTCAAAACAGCATTCAATATTTCTCCTAATCTTCCCATTTCTACTAATGAACACTCTTTTCTTCTTTCTTCCTGAAGTTCAAACTCATTTTTTATTTGTTTAATAAAATTTTCTATTCCTACTGATATTTCACTTATGACATCTTTCGTCTTTATATTGACTTTATATTCAAAATACTGCCCTCCCAACAATCCTATAGCTTCTTTAATCTTGTATAAAGGTTTAGAGATTTTATAATTAACTAATAAAAAAACTTCCGCTCCCAACAAAACAATAATTACTCCAATAAAAAAATTTATTTTGGAAATAAATTTTTTTAATTCTTTTTCCACTTTCTTCTTTGATAAACCAAACCGTAAAACACCTATTTTTTCACCCAAAGTTATTAGTGGAATTCCATAATCATACAAGCTCTGCTCTCCCTTTTGATAAGATTGGATTAAAAGTTTATCGGACGCCAAAGCTTTTCGGGTAATATCATCAGTATATTCTTTGCCCAACTTATAAACATTGGTATGCCCAATAACTTTCCCTCTCCCATCCAAAATAACATTATACATCACATTTTCTTGTTGTCGTAAAGAATTCAGTATATTTAACAAAAAAATATCATCCTGTTCTTCCAACGCTTTTACACACCATGGAACAAAAATTTTGGCAAAAATTTTCCCTTTTTTTTGAAATTCCTCTTCTAAACTTTTTCTCCTATAATCAATAATTGTTTTTCTTCCTGCAAGTAAAAGAACTATGAGTAATGTTACAAATAGAAAACAAATCTTGACATTTAATAAACCAAATCCTAATTTATTTGAAAATTTAGAAATCAAACTCCCTTTAGTTTCTATTCCATCTTTTTTTCTGATTTTTTTTTTAAAAAGCATTTTCTTTATTCCTTAACGTCTTAATTTTCGTAATTCCTTTTTAATTTCTTTAAGACTTGTTCTTGCTTTCTCATGGGTAGGATTTATTCTTAAAACCGTTTCCCACTCAGAAACAGCTTCTTCTAAAAACCCATTCTGGTAATAATACAACCCTGTAACATAATGTTTCTCCGCTTCTTCAATATCCGACTGAGTTATTTCCCGGCGTTTTATTTCAGATAAACCGGTAGATTTCCTGTCAGAAGACACAGTAACTTCCTTTGCTCCTGATTTTGTCTGGGGTTTCGGTTTTAAAGCAAGAAGAGCCAATTGTTCCCTTGCTTTTGATAAATAAGTAAGGACATTTGAAGAACCCGGACTAAATCGTAATGCATTTTTAAAAGACTTGATAGCTTTATTATAATTCCTGCTTTCAAAATATTTTTTACCTTTATTAAAGTAATAATTGGTTAAACTTCTCTTTATTTCCTTCCTTTTTGACAGTCCTCCTTTATGTCGCGGAGACAATGCAAGTAATTTTTCAAATACTGCTAAAGCCTGTTCTTTTTTCCCTGCTTTATAAAGAGCAACTCCCTTTTTATATAAGCTATTTATTTTTTGTTTAAAAACTTCATCCTTAGCAATTTGAATAAGTTTAAGCACATTACCATACCCAGGATCTATTTTTGCTACAATATACCATTTTGCCAAAGCCAATGCATATTTTCTCCTTTTATAAAAATTTAATCCTTCCTGATAATATACTTCCGTTAAATGCTTCGTTGCCCTCTTTATCAAATTCCTACAATCTTTATATCCCGGGTTGAGTACAAGTGTTTTTCGCCAAAGTTCAACAGCATTTACCAAATCCCCCTGAGTATAAAAATCTAATCCCCGCTGATAATATCTCTCAATAACTCTCTTCTTTGCCCTGCTCGTCCCCCCACATCTAATTATTTCACTAATGCCCTCTTTGAAAATCGAAATATTTTTATTTCCCGGATCAATAAGCAACATTTCTTTTAATATTTCCAGAGCATTTTCAAACCTGTTTTTCTTATAGGCAAGCATTGCATCTTTATAAAAAAAATCAAGCATCCCTCTCATTATTTTTTCTTTCTTCTCCTGGACTATCTCTTGATAAACAATTCTATCATCCCCGCGAACAACAGGCTTTATTTTTTGCAGTTTATTCATTTCGTCACTTCCTTTACTTGCAAAGACCCCAACACTGTTCATCATCCAACATAATATTATGATAATTATTTTCGAAGTAATATTCATTTTCACTAATTTTACCTCACTTTTATAAATTATACTCTCCCTAATCTACAATCCTACATCCCCAAACAATAAACATTCAGGTTTATTTTATTTCTAAATTATCTCTATATTGTCACCCTGTTGGGTTTTAGTTTCAAAAATTTTTCCGGTAGGGAGTTCAATTACTCCATAAGCCTTCCAAATCCATGGACTTATTCTATAGGGCCGCAAATTTGAAATAATTTTTATAACTTTCCGTTCTTTATCAAAAAAAATTACATCAATTGAAAAACGCATAAAAAAGGTATGAATGGACGAGGTCTTCAAAATTATCAGTCCCTCTTTTTCATTTAAAAACTTCCTCCCCATTAAACCAATCAATCGCGAAACAAAAGTATTTGCTTCCTTTGCTTTTTCTGCCAAAAGGCAATTTCGAGTACGATTAAAAACTCTTTTTACGATCATATATCTCCCGTAAAATATTTTATAATCAAAGGAACCAGAATTATTACAAAAGTCATTGGAAAAATAAAAATTATCATAGGGAATATCATTTTAGTCCCGATTTGTGCTGCTCTTTTCTCTGCCATTTGCAAACGTTTTATTCTTATTTCTGCCGCATAATCACGCATAATAACTACAAGGTCTGTCCCTAATTCTTCTGTTTGAAGAAGTACAGAAATAAAAGCACTAATTTCCGCAATATCCACTCTTTTAGCAAGATTTTTTAAAGCATCTCTTCTATTTAGACCCAGTTTTATTTCGCCCAACATTAAATTTATTTCTTCAACAAGAGGATCCTTTTCTCCCCATTTTTGTTTAGTGATTATTTTTTCAAAAGCCGACATAAAATCCAACCCTGCCTCTACGCACAAGGTCAAAAGATCTACTACCCCGGGCAAGGAAATACGAATTGCATCTGCTCTATCTTTTATTCTTTTTGTAATGTAATAATCAGGGATAAAAAAACTTAATACAACTATACATACCAAAATCAACGGATTGGTTATAATCCCCTGCATATATAAAAATACTGATAGAGCAAGCCCTCCAATCACTGCAACTTCTTTGAAGATTAAAATATCTCCGGGACGAAGATGCGATTGCTTTCCCAATTTGGATAATTGTTGTTCTATTTTTGTTTTTATTTTTCCCTGTGCAAAAAATTTTCTATTGAATTTTTTCAAAATTCGTTTAACCAAATCAATCAAATTTTTCTTTTTTTCTTCTACAGGCTCTTCTTCCAAGGCATACAAGTCTGCAACTATATAATCGTCCAACTCATTCTTTTTTTCTTTCATTAAATATAAAAAATAAACTATTTGAAAAATTGCAACAAACCATAAAATCATACCTATTATTATTGACATGTCTACTCCCTCTTAACTATCTGTTTTTCATTTATAAACTATATCCTTCTTATCTCTATCCAAGTAATTTAGTTTTACCTTTGTTCTTATTTAAATCTTTACTTTTGCCATTTTAAAAACAATAAAAATTCCTATCATCTGCCATCCCGTAGCTGCTATTAATATAATTATACCGACAGGATGATGAAATAAAGGAGTCATAAACCCAGGTTGTACTATAGACAAAGCCGCAGCCAAACCCCATGGAAGAAAAAAAGATATTGTAGACTCTAATATTCCCTGTGCAGTCAAAACCTGAACCTTCCGTTTCAAAACATAATTATCTCTGATAGAACGAACAACCTGATCCAGAATTTTAGTAATATCTCCCCCTGATTCCCGTTGAATAACCATCGCTGTAACAATAAATCTTACCAACTCACTATCAATGCGAATAGATAAATTTTCTAAACTCATTTCCAGCGTAGAGCCAATACGCGTTTCTTGAAGGACTAATTTGAATTCATCACAAACAGGAGACGGCATATCACGAACAATCAATTGTATTCCCTGAGTTAAATCAAGCCCTGCTTTTAAAGAATTAGAAAGTAATATTAATGCTTCTACCAATTGTTCTTCGAATTTCTTAATACGGCGCGCTTTAGCAAATTTAAATAATACCCGGGGCAATGCCAAACTCGCCAGTGCCGCCAAAACAGCTATCACCGCATTACCTGTCATAAAATAAACGAATATTCCAACAAGTAACATCCCTGACAAGACGTACAACCCAAATTGCGACTCTTTAACTTTGACAAATATACCACTAAGATCAACAGTCGTGCCCTTTACTATTTTTTTATAATACCCACTATAACGAAAAACCAATAAGGTTACCGACTGATAAAGAAACATTCCTGCTAACCATAAGCAAAAAGCTATTAAAAACGTCGCTCCAAATTTTAATAAAACCATTTTATCAAAACCCCTTAAATTTTATTTTTTATCTGTTTATACCCTATCCACTTTTTTCAATATGAAAAACTCCTATCGGCAAATTAACTCCCTGAGTTTTAAATTCTGGATAACATTTAGGAATATTTCCTGTGGCCCGAAAAAAACCCGTTATTTTTTTATCTTCTATACCTGTTCGCTGAAAAACAAAAATATCCTGTGCGGTAATAACATCTTTTTCCCTTCCTGTCACCTCGGTCACTTTAGTTATTTTCCTTGTCCCATCCGAAAAACGGGTTAATTGAATTACGAAATGTACAGCAGAAGCAATTTGTTCCCGAATTGCCCGTAAAGGCAACTCTGCCCCTGCCATAAGTATCATCGTTTCTAATCTACTCAGCATATCACGAGGAGAATTTGCATGTATGGTTGACAAAGAACCTTCATGTCCGGTATTCATTGCTTGCAACATATCCAATGCTTCAGGTCCCCGGCATTCACCTACCACAATACGATCCGGTCTCATACGCAAAGTATTTCTCACTAAATCACGTATAGTTACTTCCCCTTTCCCTTCAATATTAGGCGGTCGTGATTCTAACCGGCCCACATGTATCTGTTTTAGTTTTAACTCAGCAGTATCTTCTATCGTAATAATTCTCTCACCCTCAGGAATAGCTGCCGATAAAATATTCAACAAGGTAGTCTTTCCTGTTCCCGTTCCTCCCGAAATAAGTACATTCTTTTTTATCTTAACACATGCGGACAAAAACTGAAAAACTTCCCCACTGATAGCACCCATCTTTATCAAATCCTCTCCGGTCAACGGATTTTTAGGAAAGCGCCTGATAGTAAGCATTGGCCCTTGTAATGCCAGGGGAGAAATAATAGCATTTATTCTGGATCCATCTGCAAGCCGGGCATCCACAAATGGCATACTTTCATCTATTCTCCGGCCCAAAGGAGCAACTATTTTTCTAATTACCTGAACAACCTGATCATTACTAATAAATTTACGATCAGTGAGATACAGTTTACCATTTTGTTCAACATAAATTTGATCAAACTTATTTACCATAATTTCCGTAATAGAAGACTCTTCCATTAAAGCCTCTAAGGGGCCTAACCCTAATGCTTCATCCACTATTTCCGCAATTAACTCTTCTCTCTCCTGTCTGGACATGGTATCAACATCTATTTCCGTACTTAAAATAAGTGCAGCGGCTCTTTCAACAATCATCTTTACTTGTTGATTTTTAGCATCAGTAATAAAGTCTATTTTTCTTACATCCAATCGTTTAATTAATTGTTTATGAATCTTTTGTTTTAACTCATTACGGATTGCTTCTTCTTTTCCCTTTTTTATAATTTCCTCTTCTGACAATTTATCAACAAAAAAATTCTTATTTTCTATTTTTCCTCTTTTCACAACGGTATCAAATCTATTCAATAACCCATCCAAAACACTTATTTTTTCTATCTTCCTGCCCCGTTGCGGAACATTAAGCATAATCCCTCTTATTCTTCTAATACTTTCCGAAAAACCGCTATGCGGTTCATTTACTATTAAAGGCTTTCTTTTATCTATGGATCGCGAAACTAATTTATCTTGAGGAATAAGCTCCTCAATATTCTTTCCGAAACCCTGTAAAGAAGAATTGATTTCTCCACTTTTTATTGCTCCTTTTATATCAAACTGATTTAAAACGAGACAAAATTTAGCAAAACTAAATTTATAAGAAGCAATTTTTTTAAACTTATCAATACTTTGTCTGAGAAAAATATTAGAGGGCATAAAAATCCAGAAAATTATATCCGCAAAATCAAACATTAATATTCCTTTTTGCGTAATATCACTCTCCATATCTATTACTAAAGAATAAACCTTATTTAATCCGATTAAAACCCTCGCAATCTGGTTGAGAGAAATATCTACTGCTACTTTTTCATCAGGAGCTAAAGCTAAAACCCCTACTCCCCACTTATTAAAACTTATCCGGCCTCTTAAAAATTCTCCATCTAAAACATCTCTTTGCATTACTATAGACATTTTTGAAACATATGAAGCAGAAACATCTAACATTTGTGCTATTTCTCCCTTACAAAGAGGATCTAAATCAACAATAACCACTTGTTTTTTAGCCCTCATAGCCCAATCAATTGCTAAATTAACAGCTATTACCGTTTTTCCCATTCCTTTTTGCGGACCGGAAAAAACAATTATCCTATTACTATTTTCCATTTTTTTATTTATTTCCTTTAATTATTTTACTAACTTAAAAGTTACGAACATAACTAATGATGTTTGTCTATTCATAGTATCCGCATACGTAAAAAAAGCATCCCCAATAAGGGGAATATATCCTAATAAAGGAACTCTCCTTTTGCTTATTATCTTTGAATCTTTTTTTAACCCGGCAATAACCAATGTTTGTTTGTTTTTTATCATTATTTTATTCCTCATTTCCCGTTTGGTAAAAGAAGGAAGGCGATACACTCCATAATTATACCAATCCCCTAATTCCACAACTCCCATCTTTAATTTAGCCGAAATGTTTATATTATCAACCACAACAGGTGCAACGTCTAAGGATACTCCGTACTCTTTCCATTTAATGACAATGTCATTATCATTAGTATAGACATAAGGAATCTCCCCCCCTACTAAAAAATGGGCTTCTGACCCACTCTCAGTGACTAATTTAGGATTAGCTAAAAGTCGAGCTTCGTTATTATTAATTAGTGCATGGAGGGAACTCATAAAAGGAGTCGTTCTAAAAACTGTCCCTATTTTATAAACATCATAAGGCATTCCCCCAACAACATTATCTCCCAAAATGGAAGGAATACTCCCTTCTTCAAAACTAAAAGCATCCATCCACTCTATTCCTAATTTTTTAAGATTTGTCTCCGTTATTTCTATTGCATCAACACTTATCTCTACCATTCGTCTCGCCCCATAAACAAATGTTGCTTTTCCAAATAGTCCATATCCTTGCAGGAGAACAACCCCTAAAAAAATTTTCCCAACTATTATAATTATTTTCTTTTTCACTTTTCCTCCTTTTCTGCACTTACCGTTTCTCTCTTTCCCTCCCCTCCAATATGTTTTTCATCGCTCACAACTTTAGGTGTTATAGGCGTTTTCTGTTTTTCATAAAGAGCAGGATATGAGGTTTTCTTTATATTATTTATTTTGCCGTCATTGTAAGAACGCACGATATAAGTGATCTTTCCTTCCCCTGTAGCCAAAATAAACAACTGACATTGTTCCGGGGTTAAAGCAAAAGTCAGAAAATTTCCTTTTTCCCCTCCCGTACCAAAATCCGATCCTATACTTAAAATAATAACATTTTGTAATCGGGTAAAAACACAATTTCCCGGATAATTAAGATCGGGCAAAGTAAGCAGAATATCCAAATGATCTCCCGGATTAATTAAAGATAATAAGTCTTTATCTCCTTTCGCTACAATTCCACGCATCCCCATTGGAACTTTGACTGATAAGCCTGTATCCTTACTCAACGGAACTAAACTGGATTGTAAAACTTGCATCCCCCGGGAAATGGGAACTAAATTAACCAACCCTTCTGCTGCTTTCGGATCACGAATTGCCTTGGGCTGAATATATTTTTGCGGTATTTCCATAAACCCCAACATATTAGTTTTAATTACACTCCTTTTAGGAATATTTCGCACTGCTACTACCACCCGGTTTTTGATCAATCCCCGTTCTAATGCTCTTTCCTTACTTGCTAAATACCATCCATTAAACATTATTGCCAATATTCCCGCAATTCCCGCAATTATTAACCCTGCTTTTCCACCCATCTCTTCCCCTCCTTAATTATTAACCTTCTCTTTTTGCTATTCTGCATATAATATTATTACTCACCTCATTTTAAATAAGGTGAGTAATAATATTACCATTATTTCTTAAATTCCTATTAAAAAAACTAAAATCCGTATGTTAAAAAAACCCAATCATTTCTATCTTATATTTTTCTCATCATACAACAGCCATGAATTTTATAATCGTTTCCCTCCCCGGCAAAAAACGCTAATATTTCAGGAAGAAGATAACCATAAGAAATCATTACACTTACGCTCCCTCCTCCATTTTCATGGTCTAAATCTCCATCCCAATCTGACGGCATCACCCCTGCTGCCGCACTTTTTGCTGCACTTAGCGGATCCCCCACCCCTTTACTTTCTACTACTACAAAAGTCCGACAAAAATAATAAGCAGCATGATTAGCAACAATAATATTATTACAAACATCCCAAATAATCAACATCAAAAACAAAGAATATATTAACAAGGGAGAAACTATCAAGAACTCAATCATAGTCTGACCTTTTCTTTCTCTCATTTTTCTCCGCATATCCCTTACCTCACTTCCTTTGCTCCTATTTTACTGCCTCTATACCCAATTAATTTATACACACTTACATTTATCTTGTTTTAGGAATATCTACCTGGGGATATTTACTTTCGGAACCCGGGGTTTCTTTATTTTAGGAATATCTACTTTCGGAATTTTTGGCTTCTTTATTCCTGAAACATCCACTTTTTCCACAGGCACAATATCTATCCGAGGAACTTCCGGCTTTTCTATTTTAGGAATATTCACTTTAGAAACATCTACGGAAAAAGTGAACATTTCATTTAATTTTTCTATCCCGGAAACCACAAATTTTTTACCTTCCCCATCTATTATTCTCCCCATACCCGTATGCATAAATACTTCTCGTATTAAGAGAACAACAATCAGAATCAAAAAAATCCTTTTTACATTTAAACTAATTTTTCCTTTCTTAGCCACTATTATCTCTCATTAAAACTTTATCCGACTGCTCATCCTCCAACACTACTTTTTACTGAACCTCCCACAGAATTATACCCCTCATTAATTTGATCTTTAAAATAACTCAATCCGGCAATAGCTCCCAATACTACTACCGCTAACAAAATCAAATATTCTACTAAACTTTGCCCTAAAGCACTTCTTTTCTTTTTCTTAAGCATTTTTCTCACCCTCCTTTTTTTAACATCAGTTCAAATTATTCCATTTTTATCCGGCTTAAAACTAATTATCCACCAAAACTGGCAATACTATTAGCAATACCATCGTACCCGGTCATAATACCAGATCTCATAATGTTAATAATAACCACTGCCGCCGCTGCCATTACTCCCAAAATTATAGCATATTCTATCGCTGACTGCCCTTTCTTTTTCTTTAAGATGTTCTTCAATGTTATAAACATTTTTTCCATCCTCCTTTCTTTTATTCCATATTTAGTTTCCAACAAAACACCATAGATTCACTACATTTTATCCTTTTCGCTCTACATCGATAACTATTCGGATTTTTCTTTCCAACTATCCCAATATTCACCCGGATTAGAATGCATAGAAACCTGCGCATTGTTGCGCATATAATCCCTTATACAATTTACTGCTATTCCTACTGCCCCTGCAACTACCGCAACAAGCAACAAATATTCTATAATGTTTTGCCCCTTTTTATTCAATTTCTAACACATCCTTTCCTCTAATTATTCTGGTTCTTTAATAGTATAATATGAACCTTCACCCGTAGCAACACCCGCTGGATCCGCCTTCGTTACAATAAAGCCTTTTATCGTAGTTGCTACCGCTGTTATGGCTCCGGCTATTACAGCAACTACTAAAAGATACTCGATTACATTTTGCCCCTTACTTTTTTTATTTTTAAACAATTTAAACACCTCCTCTTTATTATTAAAACAAATCCCTTCCCAATTTTCAAGCATCCCCCCCCTTTCTTTAAAAATTTACTTTTTTATTTAATTCTTTTATTTTATTATCCCGCTCGCGACTTCATTGCCTGCGTTACAGAATTAAAGGAATCAGTCACCGTATCTTTAAAATAAATCATTCCGGCAACAGTCCCGAGCACCACCACCGCTAATAAAACCAAATATTCCACTAAACTTTGCCCTTTTATCTTTTTTTTCATTTAATCTTTCTCTCTTTAGAAATTTATTTAATCGTTAATTGGCATCTATTAATTTCTTAGATATTTTATCAAAATAATCATCAAAAGTACTTTTCATCCCAACACTTATAACCATCATTCCCAAACATATCACAGCAGTAACAACCAGATATTCCAACAAAGCCTGCCCTTTTTTATTTCTCCTGCTTCCTCGTCTTTTCATCTCTATTCTCCTAATTTTTTCTTGATCACCTTTTTCCCTTACCTTATTTTAGACACGCTTTTTAATTATACTCTTCTTTTCTTTTTCTGTCAAGTCATAAAAAAACCGGCACCACCTTTTCAAGAGTCACTTAGAAACCGGTCATCCCGGTCAGTGATATCCCTTCGGTAGCCCGGCTGTCCACTATTATAGCATAATGAACCACGTGGCTTTGCGTCTCTATCTTTAAATAAAACAATGATAGATTTGCCTTTTTCGAAGATTATTCTAAACCTTTATAGCTTTTACCACCTGACATTATAAGTATAACACAAGAATTCGATTTGTCAAGAGGAAAAAGTAGGAATGCTGGAAATGGTCAAAATATTACCCCCGCCCAAAAGGAAAACTAAAGAAACTATTATATATAAGCCCATAAATATACAAGCGGCTCAAAAGAGAAACAGAACAATTATTCCCGAAAAAAAAGAAACCACAAAGGGAGGTAGTAGTTTTGTAATTTCCTTAATTTAAAAGACACAACTGAAATAATTAATTTTTTTTCCAGCATATCATCCTTCCATCTGAGGCAGAGCGGGAACTAATTTGGCCAAACTTAAGACCAACATCGTCTTTTGGTCCTTTTGGCAAAACTTGACAAAAAAAAAAAAAGGTGTTATCCTTCTTATTGAAAGCAAGAAGTATACTGCTTACTTCTATCTATGGAGGAAAAAAACTTGCCTAATAAAAAAGAACGTTTAAAATTGGGATTTCTAACTATAGGAGAACTGGCCAAAGCAGCGGGTGTGCCGGTTTCAACCATTAGATACTATACAGACATCGGTTTGCTTGAAATAGAAGCAAAAACCCCCGCTGGTTACCGATTATACAATAAACAGTTAAGTTTGAAAGTAATTTATAAAATCAGGCCACCTTTTGAAAAACGCCGTTCCCTGCAAGAAATTAAAAATTCTTTAAAAAATAAAAAAGTAGACTATGTCAAAGGAAAACATTAAGCTTTTGACTGAAATTAAAAATAATGATCAATCAAAAAAGGAAAAAAATGAAAAATAATAAAAGGTTCTTGATTACTGTTATTATTTATTTGTTATGTAATTCATATCTTTATGCTCACTTCGAAAAAATAGGTGTAGGGGCACGATGCATTGGCAGAGCAAAAAATTTTGTTGCTGTTTGTGATGATGTTTACAGTATTTATTACAATCCTGCCGGATTATCGCAACTAAGCAAAAAAGAACTTAGTACCAGTTGTGGAAAAATTCACTGGGGACTAGACGATAACAGCAATTTAGTCAATAGCCTTTGTTTTTATGCTCAGCCTTTAAAAGGTAAGACAGAAGGATTATCGTGGGGAACTATTGGTATAGGATGGTTAAATTTTAGTCTGGCTGACTTATACCGGGAAGACACTATTATTCTCTCTTATGGTAGAAGATTATATAAAAATCGCCTTGCCGGGGGAATAAACTTAAAATGGATGGCAAAAAAATATGGGGAAAATGCTTATACCCAATTAGATCCTCTTTTCAGCAATGGGTCAGTGGTTAGTAACTACAGCATAGATCTTAGCGGCCTATACAAACCAACTCAAACTCTTTCTTTTGGCCTTATCTTAACTGATGTCAATCAACCTAACATGGAACTTGAAAAAGAAGAAGAACGTACACCTATGGGTATCAAACTCGGTATTGCTTATAAAAAGGATGTCTTTAATGTGGGTTTAGATACCCATTATAAGGATGATAGTCTAAAATTTTATGCCGGGGGAGAAAAATGGATTTTTCAAAAAATATTAGGCATAAGAGGTGGAATCGGGGCAGGAGACCATTTATATAGAAATTTAACCTGTGGAATAAGCTGGAATTACCCTTTATTTCAAATAGACTATGCTTTTGCTTATCCTATTTATGGAATTGAAGAAATGTATGGAACACACCAAATATCTTTAACCTTGAAATTCGGAAAAGAAATTATTTATAAATACCCTCTAACTGAAAAAGAACAGGCCGTTGTTACTGCATACTTAAGAGAAGGAATAGATTTATACCAGAAAAAAAGGCTTGCCGAAGCACGTATTATTTTTAAAAAAATTTTTAGGCTTGTCCCCCGATCTGAATTAGCACATCAGTACATAAACAGTATTAACGGTCGAATAAAGATAGAAATAAAAAGTATTTATAAAAAAGCTTCTTCTTACTATAAAAACTCTTTGTGGAAAGAAGCCGAAAAGCAATGGCAGTATATTTTAATTTTAAACCGGAATGAAAAACAGGCCCAAGCATTTATCCAATCAATTAAACAAAAAATAGATAAGTACTTCCAGCAGGGAATAAACCTGTCTCAAGAAAAAAAATATGTTCAAGCCATTAAAGAATGGGAAAAAATTGTAAAGGTTTATCCCGATTATCCACAAATAAATGAAAAGATTCAACAAGCATTAATCAACATAAAAAAACAAAAACTATTGCTCAAAAAAGAAATTATTCAAAAATACATAAAAGAAGGTTTAAATTCCTACCGTAATAAAAATTACTTTTCTGCAGCGAGAAAATGGAAACAAGTATTAAGTTTAGACCCCGAACAAAAAGAAGTTTTACATTTATTTACAGAATTAGGTAATGAACTCTTTGAAAAAGGTACACTTTCTTATCAAAACGGAAAATTCAAAGAAGCAATTAATCAATGGACTCAACTGCTTAAACTTACTCCTACTTATGTCCGGGCTAAAAGAGCCATCCAAAAAACAAGGAAAGAATTCATTGAAAAAAGCGCTAAACTTCATCAGCAAGGAATTAAAGAATATAATGCAGGTAAATATTTAAAAGCCATTATTTTATGGGAAAAAGCTTTACAAATTACTCCCCAACATCAAAAAATTAAAAATATTTGTTTAGAAGCATATCTGGCTCAGGGAATCATTTATTACCGGGAAAATAAATTAAAAGAAGCAGAAAAAATATGGGAAAAAGCTTTAATTATTCAACCCGGACACAAAAAAGCAACGAAATACTTAAGGAGAGCAAAAACAAAAATAAAGAGACTGAAAGAATTAAAATAAGCCTATTTAAGTTTTAATAAATTTATCGACTTTATATTCAGGGAGGAAGTAATTATGTCCAAAAAAAACATATTCGTTATATTATTCATCACCTGTTGGTGTGGCTGTTTTTTCCTTTATCCTGCAAAAAGCATTGCGGAAACAAATAAAAACCCGGAATGGATTTTTTACAACAAGACAAATTGTGGATTAATAGAAGACACTATTAACTGTATCGCTAAAGATAAACATGCTTTCTGGTTTGGAACTCAAAAGGGAGTAAGCCTTTTCTATACCAAAAAAAACACCTTGACTAATTATTCCACGAACGACGGCCTTGCTTCTAATTATATCAACGGTATTCTTGTCCTGGACAACAAGGTCTGGTTCGGCACAAAAAAAGGATTAACCCAATTTAATAAAAATAAAAAATCCTGGACCACCTACACCATGAAAAACGGTTTGCCCCACAACCAGGTAAATACGCTTCTGAACATTGGAAATACTCTCTGGATAGGCACCGAAATAGGTTTAACTTCTTTTAATAAGACAACTATGACTATGGGTGCTGTTTACACAACCAAAGACGGCCTTTTTGATAATAGAATTAAGACTTTGATCCGGGATGGAGCTCACCTGATTATAGGAACTGTCGGCGCTGTAATCAACACCCTTAATATAGATACAGGAAAATGGAAAATACAATATCCTCAAACTACTCTTTACAGCAATATCGTTTTAACCGCAGAAAGGGGCTTTATCTGGTGTGGAACTAACGGGGGGGGAGTACGCGGCTATAACAAATCTTCTCAAACATGGAAAACCTATACAACTTCTAACGGATTATGTGATAACTTTGTTCAGGCAATTGCCCGTGATGGAAAAAATCTATGGGTGGGAACATTTGATGGAATAAGTCTCTTTAATATGGATACAAAAAAATGGAAAACATTTTCCTCTAAAGAAGGCATATCAATAAGCACAATCCTGGTAGACGGAAATTATGTCTGGTTTGGCACAGATAATGAAGGAATCCGCCGATATAACAAACAAATTCCTCAAATAGAAATTAATACAGAACTAAGTTCGCTTACCAAACTAGAAATTTCTACCCCGTTAAAAATAGATTGTTTTATTTCCAGTTATCAAAAAATGGGCAAACCGGTAATAGAATACAGTACAGCATCTTTCCCCGACATATGGACTAATACAGAAATAACCGTTGTTCCTGCTAAAACAAAAAACCATTACCAAATTATTTGGACAATGGAAAATTTACCTTGTTTAAGTGATACTTATAATCTTCGCCTAACCGTTGAAAATGAACAAGAAGATTATAATTCATCCATAGCTACCATTAAAATAGATACTATTCCTCCCAAAATCACCCTTGACTCTACTACTGCTTCCCGAAACATAGGATTACAAAATATTTCAGGAACATACAACAAAAACAAAATTGACAATATACTTGTTCAGCCGGGTAATGTATTAGCTACCTTAAAACCTAACAACCAAACATTTACCGCTCTGGTCAATCTGGAAGAAGGAAAAAACCTTATCAGGGCAACTTTAACCGACTGGCTTGACCAAACGGCAACAACAAAGACCGTAATGATAGCTAAAGCTAAATCTACTCCAGGAATCACGGTAGAAAAAATTCCTACTACAAAAAAGGAAGAAGTTGTTACTCGTCTCACTCTACAGGAAACCTTGCTTTTTGACTCCGGAAGTGCTCAAATAAAAAAGGGCGGAGAAAAAACAATTGATACAATTGCTGAGTTCTTAAAAAGATATCCTCCGGAAAAACACCCCAATCTGGAAATTGTTATAAACGGACATACAGACAATGTTCCCATACAAAAATGTCTTTATTCTTCTAATTTAAAACTTTCTCAGGCCCGTGCACACACTGTTTTTCAGTCTTTAATGAAAAACAGCTCTTTATCCGCAGAATCTTTTTCGATAAAAGGTTACGGAAAAACAAAACCCAAAGTTTCTAATAAAACGGCTAAAGGACGAGCTCGAAACCGAAGGGTAGAAATTATAATTAAAACTAAAAGTGGATTGTGAAAACAAAAATGGAAACAAAAAAAGGAAAAACAAGTTTAAGAAAAAAATTCAGTTTGATAATCAGCGGATTAATTTGCTTAACTATGTTAACTGTTGGATTAATTATTTCCAATGAAATAAAAAAACCACTGATTCTCCAGATGCAGAAAAAGGGAGAAGCGTTAGGCTCAAACCTGGCGGCAACAAGCGGAGAAGCTTTATTAAGCGGAGATGAATTATTACTGGGAATTTATATGGATAAAATTGCAGAGGACAAATCCATATTATATGCAATGATATTGGATAAAACAGGCAGGGTTATTTCTCATTCCGACCACGAGGTAGTCAAAGGTACAACTTTTAAGGACCCTTTCTGTCAAAAGGCAGTAGAAATAACGGAAGGAACCCTTATTCAACATAACACAGATTCTTCCATAGGTGATTATTATGACATTGCAGTACCTATTTTAAGCAATGGAACCAAATTAGGAATTATCCGTTTAGGTTTTTCGGGAAAAGAAATTACTATAGCCATAAAACAAATAAAAAATCTTATTTTTGCCATTACTGTTTTTGTGCTTATTTTGGGACTACTTATTTCGTGGGTAATGGTTTCTTTTATTACCAAACCCGTGAGAGTTCTCACTGAAGGGGCACAAATAATTGGTACGGGGAATCTGGATCACAAAATCATAATACCAACCAAGGATGAAATCGGACAATTAGCTGAAACTTTTAACCAAATGACCCAAAAACTAAAAAATGCACAGGGGAGACTTATCGAAAACGAACGTATAAAAAAAGAATTGCAAATTGCACAACAAATTCAACAATCTCTTCTTCCTAAAAAATGTCCTAAAATTCCATCTTTTAGTATCGGCACTTTTTATAGAGCAGCAAAAGAAATCGGGGGTGATTATTATGATTTCTTCTGGATAACACCAAAAAAACTGGGTATTGTCATTGCTGACGTCTCAGGAAAAGGAATTCCCGGTTCTTTAGGAATGGCTCTTACCCGCAGTATATTCCGTTCTCAAATAACAGAAAATAGCCAACCAAAGGAAGTTTTAATTAAAACTAATGTTTTAGTTTGCCGTGACATAAAAAAAGGGCTTTTTGTAACCATGTTATTTGCCATTTTGGACATAAAAAACCGAACACTTCAATATGCCAGTGCCGGACATAATCCATTATTATTTATCCACCAAAACAAAGCATACTGGACTAAATCCACCGGCATAGCTTTGGGAATAGCAGATGAAACACTATTTAATCAACACCTACAACAAGAAACCCTCTCTCTAAATAAAGATGATTTACTAATTTTTTATACTGATGGAATAACAGAGGCAATGAATAAAAAACAAGAAGAATTTGGAGAAACCCGTTTGGAAAAAGCCGCTTTAAATTGTAAAAGTGATAATGCTGAAACTATTATTGCGAAAATTAAAAAAGAAATAGAAATTTTTACCGCCGGTGCCGAACAAAATGATGATATTACTATGATATCTATGAAAACAAAATAAAATTTTCTTAGACTCTTGTTTTAAGAAAATAATAATTTTGCCGGTTTTCTACCAAAATCAATATTTATGTTAAATAAAAAAAATTTAGTTATTTATAGCCAAATTATAGAAAAAGGGCTAATCAGTCTGGTTTTTTTTCTCCCCCTGATATTTAGCCCTTATTTAAATGATGTCTTTTCTCTGCCTAAAACCTGTTTTTTTATTTTCTTTCTTTTAATTTTAGGTACAGCATGGTTAATAAAAACAATTGAAAAAAATATCCTTCCAGTTATTTCTTTAAAAACACCTCTTAATATTGCTGTCCTTTTTTATTTTCTAAATATCTCTGTCTCTTCATTATATTCTACCAATACCTACATTAGCTTCTGGGGAATGTATCTATTCTATTTTGAAGGATTTATCTGTCTAAGCGGTTGTATATTCTTATACTTTTTAATAATAAACAACCTGTCATTTCATAAAATAGAAAAAATAATTTCTTTTCTGCTTACCGGCGGGGCAATAGTTGCTTTGTACGGTATATTACAACATTTTGGTATAGATTTTGTAAAATGGTTTTCCTCTCCCCGGGAAAGGGTTTGTTCAACTTTAGGCAATCCTAACTTTCTGGGCGCTTACCTGATTATGCTTATCCCTCTTACCTTAAGCAGAATAATTAAAAAAATGAAAATATATTACCTTTTTCTTCTGCTTTTGCTCTTTACCTGCCTTATCTTTACTTATTCACGTGCAGCATGGATAGGATTGATTGGATCAATCATTTTGTGGCTAATCTTAACCAGAAAAATCCTTTTATTCTCTATTCCTAAAAAATTGTTTTATTTAACAGGAATTATTATCTTATTTATTATTATATTTTTATCTTTTTACAAATTCACTCCCCGGAAAAATCTTCATTCAAATATTCTTTCTCCCGTTATTGAAAGAATTACCTCCATTACCAATCTAAAAGAACAAGATATAGCTTCCCGTTTAAGCGGATGGAAAAGTTGTTTAAAAATGATTAAAAATAACCCCCTTTTGGGGATGGGTCAAGACACATTCGGCATAAACTTTCGCCGCTATATGTCTCCTTCCTATGAAACATTCTCCCGAAGAAATGTTAATGCCGGTTACGCCCATAACGAATTTTTACAAATCATTGTCACCCGGGGAATACTCGGCATAATAATATATATTTTTTTATTATTTACCTTCTTCAAAACAGGAATAAAAATTATCAAAAAAACAGATTTATCTTTAACCTATTCAACAAAAAATAGTGACCAAAAATCCGGTCAATTGTATCATCCCTGTTTAGAAATAAAACTTCTTACTTCCGGATTAATGAGTTCCGCTGCGGCGCTTTTAATCCAGAATCAATTTAGTTTTAGCATTTTAACTACTTCCGTTATTTTTTGGTTGTTGATTAGTTTCATTACTATTATTGAAAAAGAAACATCTCATAACCCTGTTGCTGAAAATAAAGAATCTCCTATGTTTTCTCCTGTTAGAATTAAATTAACGCACTTTTTAAATTTAAAAGCCATTAAGTATCCGCTTTATTCCATAATTGGTATTACTACCACTATACTTATCTTATTTACTTTTAGAATTTATCAGGCTGACCGTTATTTTAAAAGCGGAATGTTTCTGGCAGCTCAAAAAATCTATGACCAGGCAATTGAAAAATACAAAAAAGCCGTTCAACTAAATCCTTATCAAGCTATATATCATCAAAATTTTGCAAAAGTTTACCAGGATAAAGCATTGTTTATGCGGAATAATAAAGAAAAAAAATTAACTTTAAATCAATCAATTATAGAATACAAAAAATACATTAAATTTATTCCTCAGAATGCCCTGGGATACAACGGCCTGGGGGTAACTTATGTCTATTTAGGAAAATTGGACAAACGGTTTTTTAATTCTGCTGTAATTAATTTTCAAAAAGCAATTATGCTGGACCCCAATTTTATAGAACCCTATACTAATCTGGGTTCTACCTATTATTTACAAGGCAATAGCAAATTAGCTATCAGCACTCTTAAAAATTCATTAAAAATAAATCCGCGGGTGGCTCTCACCCATTTTAATCTGGGAATTATGTATGCTTTAGAAAAAAAGAACCAGAAAGCTCTTGATTGCTGGCAAAATGCTTTAACAATTGATCCGAATTTTACCGACGCTAAAATACATTTGGATACTTTAAAAAAAACAATTGAAAAAGGAGGAAAATAAGTTATGCTTAAAAAAGTCATTCTGTTTGTTTTTTTACTTTTTATTCTGCAGTTTTCAACGGTAAAACCTTCCTATACTGCCGGTTTATCCACTTCTTTCGGAAAAATACTCATAGAAAATTTACAAATCGGGGAAACTTATAATACCAAAGACTTAATTAATCTTCCTTTAAAAATAAAAAACACCAGCAATATTACCCTAACACTCAAAGTAGAACCTGCTTATCCCGGTAAAAATCAATTAGAAATGGATTTTGAAGCTATCCCGGATCTTTCCTGGATAAAAACAGAAAAAGAAATACTTACGATACCCGCTAAGGAAACCAGGGAAACTAATCTATTCCTTTCTATTCCTAAAAACAAAAAATATTTAGGGAAAAAATTTATCGTTTATTTTTGGTCACATAGTATCGCCGGTACAGGTTCCATTGCTATAGGTCTGAAAAGTAAACTCTTATTTACTATTGCCTCCAAGCATTCCCCCCTTCCTAAAGGCGGAGCTTTTCAGGATGAAACGGGAAAAATAAAAGGAAACTACCAATTCAGCGTTCTCCCTTATGATATTGTAGTAAAAAATATTAAAATGGGTAAAGTATATAACCTTAAACAAACCCTTAAAATAATAAATCCCAATAAAAAATATGGTTTTACCTATGAAATAAAAAGTCTTTGTGTAGAAGATGTAGGAGGAAAACCAAAAGAAGGATACGAAGATACGCCTAATCCGGGATTTTTGACTTTCAATAAAACAAAAATTTTCGTTCCGGCAAAAGAGGAAAGAGAAGTAAAAATGTACCTTTCTTTTCCTAAGGAAAAAGAATACAAAGGTAAAAAATATGTGTTTATCATTCAAGTAAAAATACTGGGGGAAAAGGTTCATCTAAAAGTTCTTTCCAGGCTTTATGTTACTGTGAATAAATAAACATATTAATCAGTATATTAATTGTTTTCTCATGGAATAGATAATAGTTATGGTTAAATACAAAAAAATTTGACATTATTTTTAGAGAATATATTTAAGAAATGAAAAACCGAAGAAATATCAGTCCTATTTTAATTTATAATTGGTTGACAAATACTAAAAATGGTGCTATTTTTATGGTAGATAATAGTTACATTATCTTTACATTGGAAAAAGGTAAATCCGTCGTAAGGCGGAGACACAAAGTTACAGTCCCTGACTTAATCAAGGGAGGCTGGGTTACCCAAGAAAATAGGAAAAAAACTTTTAAAAACCGGGTAGCCTGTAGCTAAAAACAGGGAATCCGGTTGTTTTCATTGTATAACTAATGAATTGCGAAAGTTTGAATAAAACAATTTAAAAATTAAAAAGAAAGGAAGTGACGAAAAAACAAACACAAAATTCTATCCCGAAGGAGGTGAAGAAATAGACTAAAAAAAAAGATGTAGAGATGTAGATGCAAATATAGGTTTTTACCTATAATTCAGTTGTAAAAAAATAAAGGAGGATTTAAAGATGAAAATATCAAAATTATTGAGTATCATCGGAATAGTGTTTTTATTGAGCATCTCCGGCGGTACTGTTTATGCCGCTTTATTCGAGGAGATCTATTGTACAGTAATAATTCAGGATTTAAGCGTGTCTCTAGGTGCTTCAAGCTATCCTTTTGGACAATTAGCTACCAGTGGAACTTCTGCACCAACAGGACAAGCCATTGTCGTTACTAACGATGGAAATGTAACCGAAACCTATGAGCTAAGCCTTGCTTACACCCTTACCGGAAGTGGAACTGCCTGGACAGCGGGTGCGGCACCAGCAGCACACATATTCAGAATGTCAGCTCTCTTTTCATCAACAGCTAACGCATCAGGCAACTACGATGGAACCGCAGATGTACTCACTACCAGTGACCAAGCCGCTTCTGGTACTATATTCGCTATAGATGCCGAAGGAGTAGGCGAAAAAGGATATAGTGTTGCCACCAGTGCAACCAGAGACTTAAATTTCTGTTTTGAAGCACCTACAAGTACTGATTTAACATCACAGCAGTATATTACGGTTACTATTACCGCTACTGCCAGTTAATAGTTCTTACAAGGATCTAAGGTTTACCTTTGGGTTAGAAATTTTATTTTAACCTTTAAGAACATACTCCTTATGTCCTAAAAAAGAACAGGTGTAATTCTTTGAAACGGGTTGGATTGCTGAGTGGATGATAAATAATTAATCAGCTAAATTAGTCATTTTAGCTAAAATCAATAACTACAAATAAATTACTACTCTTGAAAATACTATGCGTTAATACCAATTATCCACTTTGAAACAAAAAATCCAAACAGTAAATTTTCGCCTTGAACTACACCATTTGTTGCTTCATCAGTAGTTTATTAATGGCATAATCTGCTTAACCAGATTAAATAGTAGTCATAATTGATTAAAAAGATTAAGAAAAACAGTAATAAGCCTGAAATCAGCAAAAAAGAGGTTTCTTGTGATAATTGAATTTAAACAAAACCAAAGGGGCAGGGAAAATGAACAGTAAAAGACAAAACTCCATTTTCCGAATAGTGGTTTTTACCATCAGCCTGTTGTTAATAGGAATGGTTTTCTATACCCCTTTCCTGGTTGCTGCCCTATCCGAAGATATTTACTGCACTGTGATTATCACTCAAATACCTCCTCCACCGGCTAATTTTTTGGGAACAGCTTTATCTACAACTACTATTCAGTGGTCATGGAATAACGTAACCAATGAAGATGGTTACCGTATTTATACTTCTACTGATGGATTTAAAATAGCCGTAAGTACAGATATAATCACCTGGTCAGAAGGCGGGCTAAACACAAATACTCAGTACGAACGATATGTTAAAGCTTTTAACGGCTCCGGAGAAAGCTCTTCCTCTAATCAGGATATCCGCTATACTTTAGCTAACTTCCCCACGGGTTTAATTTCACCAACCAGCACTCAAACTTCAATTTCACTTTCCTGGACAGCAGGTACAGGTGGAAACACCCGTTATGCCATAGAAAGAGCACCGGATAATAGCGGTGTTCCCGGAACATGGGGATTTATTAGAACCTGGGCAGATAATATTACTACTAGTAATTTTACTGATAACAGTTTAAATAACAACACTACTTATTGGTATCGAATCTGCGGGTATAACGGAGACAGCATTATTACTTCAGCCGGTAATATCGTTTCTCAAACGACACTACCTTTTATCGATACCCTTGCGCCCAGAGAACCATCGGGATTAAGAGGAACTTTAAGCCCGGACAGAAATAGTATTACTTTAAACTGGCATGCGGTAACTCAAAATATCGACGGAACACCTTGTACTGATTTAGCCGGATATAATATCTATCGCACTGATAATATCCATCTGGATATCTGGACATTGGTCAACGGTTCATTGGTTACCAATTTATTCTGGACAGATAATACTGTCAACGGACAAATATTTTATTACCGGGTAAAAGCAGAAGATTCTGCAAATAATGAAAGCACTAATGCGACAATGATTATTGACAGCAGTGCAAATACAAATATTATTGCTTTGGCAACAGATTTTTACACCAGGATATTAACCCCACACACAATTAATTCTCCGCTCTACTTAGAAAGCAATAATTTCAATGATGACTTAGTGCTTACCATCACTCAGCCACAAATAAGCATAAATGACGGATCGATTTGTTCTTTTCTGTTTGCGGCTAATACTTATACCGATAATCAAAGAATTAATTGTATTTTTCCGTATCCGGAAGCCGAAATTATTCTGCGTTATCCGACAAGCAACGGATTTATTAGCGGAACCAATATTTTTGTTGACCAGGCTGATGAAAAACTTATTGTTTCCTGGCATAACGGAGTAGAATGGATAAATCTGGGAGGGGATGTCGATACAGCCAATCAAACCATCACTATTAACTCCCGATATCTGGGTAACTATAAAATTATTCAGAGGTTAATTTTTTCCAGGTTCACCCTAACCAATGTTTATCCCCGTATTTTTAGCCCTAATGGTGACGGAATAAATGATGTGGCTAACTTTGTCTTTGAAAATCCTAATAATGAGGCAGTTACCGGCAAAATTTATGATTTAGGCGGCTCTTATGTAGCAGATCTAGTCCCCGGAGAAATAACTAATTCTCTTTGCTGGAATGGAAGATTCAGTGATGGGAGAAGAGCAAGAAGCGGTGTCTATATTTATCAACTAAAGGGTGAAGGACAAACAATAAATGGAACAATTGTTCTAGCAAGGTAAGTATAAAAATGTTTTTATCGAGAATAGAAGAAGAAAAATCAGTAAAATCTAAGCCTGTTGCCGAACTGTATTTCTTGTTTTTTTCTGTCATTCCTGCGAACAGACTGTGTTATAACTCAGATTTTTATATGGTAGCCGCAACCTTTAGGTTGCGTTATCGTTGGAAATTTTCCGCAGGCTAAAGCCTGCGACTACCAGAAAGGGGATTATGACAGAGTCTGGAAAACAGAAATCTATTTTGTCGACAATAACCTAAATTCCCGCTTTCCAGACTGTGTCACAATTAATGTATTTGCCCAATTTATTGGGCTAATGAATGCTTTTTTCGACGGGCGTCATAAATTCCGCCCCTACAATTGCATTAAAAATCAGAGTTGTGACACAGTCTGTTCGCGGGAATGACAACAATAGGATTTCGGCAACAGCTTCATATAGGTAAAAATAATGAAAAACAGACTCATCTTTATTCTAATTTTGATTTTCTCAATTTTTCTATTAGAAACCAAACCGCTTTTTAGTGGTGACTTTATCATTACCCAGAAAACGCCATCATCACTACAAAAATATCCTCCCCAAATAGTTTTAGATAGTACCAATAATAAACTTCATTATGTATGGAATGAACTTGACGGAAGTAAAAACCAAATCTGGACGGCAGAAATGAATACTGATGGGACCGGCTGGTCAGCAACAAAAAGAACTACCTCTGCTTATCACAAAGACTTTCCACAATTAGTTTTAGATAGCACCAATAATAAACTTTATTATGTCTGGGGTGAAAATGACGGAACTTATGATCAAATCTGGACGGCAGAAATGAATATTGATGGGACCGGCTGGTCATCAACAAAAAGAACTACCTCTAATTATTACAAACATTGCCCCCAATTAGTTCTGGATAGCAGCAATAATAAACTTTATTATGTCTGGCAGGAACTTGACGCAAGTTTTAACTACCAGATTTGGACTGCAGAGATGAATATTGATGGGACCGGCTGGTCGGAGACAAAACAAACTACCTCTGCTTATAGCAAAGAGAATCCCGAATTAGTTCTGGATAGCACCAATAATAAACTTTATTATGTCTGGCAGGAATCTGACGGAGCTGGTAAATACCAAATCTGGACTGCAGAGATGAATACGAATCAAACCGGCTGGTTAGCAACAAAAAGAACTACTTCTAATTATCTTAAATACGTCCCCCACTTAATTTTAGATAGCACAAATAATAAACTTTATTATGTCTGGCATGAAAAGGACGGAGCTGGTAAAAACCAAATCTGGACGGCAGAGATGAATACTAATGGGACCGGCTGGGCAGCAACACAAAGAACAACCTCTGCTTATGATAAACTCAACCCGCAATTAGTTCTGGATAGCACCAATAATAAACTTCATTATGTCTGGCAGGAATATGACGTAAGTTTTAAATGGCAAATCTGGACTGCAGAGATGAATACTGATGGGAGCGGCTGGGCAGCAACACAAAGAACAACCTCTGCTTCTGATAAACTCAACCCGCAATTAGTTCTGGATGGTAGTAATGGCCAAATCCATTATATCTGGAAAGATGATTCTAATAAGCTCTTTGTCGCTGTATATACCCTTGGCCCTGGATTAAGTATCTCTCTTAGCTCTTCCTCTTATGATTTTGAGACGGTGATTAAAGGAAGCACAACTACCTCAACCAGTGCAATTACCGTCACTAATGATGGTTCTGTAAATGAACGATATTCTCTCCATCTTACTGCCCCTATTGGTTGGACCTGTGTCACTGATACTGCACCGGGAGTAGAAGAATTCCGTATGTGCGGTAATTTCCAGACTGCTACTGCCCAAAGCAGTCATTTTGTTATTGCCGTATCTTCTTCTGATGCTATCGGAACTACACAAAGGGTATGTACAGATGCAGATTTTGCCAGGGATAACGAGGGAGAAGCAGCTAAGGGATATAATATCCCTCAAGGGCAAGACAGATATCTATGGTTCCGGTTTGAGGCACCAACAGACACTACTTTAAAAACACAACAGACAATTACCATAACAGTAACGGCTGAAGAACAACCGTAGATAAAAAATTGTTTCCCTCACCTTAATCTTCTCCCCCGACGGGAAAGCACAAGGTGGGGTTAATAATATCATTCTGAGTGGAGTGAATGTACTCAGAATCATAGATAAAAGGCTGAAGGAAAAGCAATAAATGGAATTATTGTCGGAATAAAATAGTATAAAAACTGAGGTCCTTAATTGGAAAACGGGGGTTACAAAAAATGAAATTAACAAGAAAAAGCTATTTATTATTTTTGTTTTTTATCATTCTCAATTTTAGTCTTTGGGTTCAATATGTTAAAGCAAACACGGTAACCGTATATTCAAGTGTCGATAATGGACTGGATAAAGATAATTCTGCTGTGGTAGATAATTCAGCCACCGGATATGCTATCGGACATTCTGCCTCTCATATGTTTAGATATATTGTCCAATTTGACCTTCCTTCTTATATTCCCCCTGGTTCTTCCATAAATTCCGCTACCTTTTATATATACGAAACAGGAGGTGGAAGCAGTGGTTTAACCCACAGGTGTTATAAACTTACCGAAGCATGGAATACTGATTATGCTTGTTGGGATGATCGGGACAACGGTGTTTCCTGGACCAATGCGGGTGGAACATTTAGCACTGAACTGGGCAATTATAGCTCACAAGTGATATGGGGAGCAGAAGCAAGTTTCCCGGCTACCAGCATAGTTCAGGACTGGTGGAATACACCGGCTAATAATAATGGCTTAATTGTTAAGTGCGATAATGAAACCGGTTCTCCTACAAAATATACTAGTTTTTTTTCCGAAGATGTAACCTCTTATCGTGATTTGGTTCGGCCAAAGTTAGTGGTCGATTATACCCCCAGCGGGCAAACCCAGGTAACCATTGCCAAACACAGTATTTGTTCTTCTTTACATCCCGGTGCCAGTGACAAATGTGTTGGCACCTTTAAATACTCCGCTGACAATACCTCCGAACCCCGTGATTTAACCACTATTACTCTAACCGAATATGGAACTTGTGATGCCGACGCTATCTTAAGTAACGTTAAATTATTCATCGATACAGATGGAGTATATACTGGACATGATGAGACTCTCTTAGGTTCCTCTACAAATTTCAATAGTAGTGACAAAGCCGATTTTAACTTCTCATCAACTCCCGTCACTGCAGACTATGCCGTAACGCACTATATTCATGTAGTCTTAGATGTGAGTTCCGGTGCAGAACTGGGTAAGACTGTAGGAATAGAAATTAATTCTTCCAGTGATGTCACTATTTCAACCGAAAGTGATGATATTACTACCTATCCCGTCCAATTGGGTACAGTGGTTCTCACTTCTTCTACCATGTATTATGTCCATTCCGACGCGCCGGATGATAGTGGTGTACCTAACGGTGATCCCGGGGTACTTGATAACTGCTGGAAAACAATCGGACAGGCATTTTCCGACCTTCGCAGCAATGAATCAAACGACCTCACCGATAAGGGAGACTTTCTTATCCAGATTCAAAATAGTACCAATTATGTGGAAGGGGTCCTGCTGGAAAATCTGACGACAACCCCTAATGATACCTTAACTATCCGCGCGGCCCCTGGAGAAAGGCCCACATGGAAAAATGACACAAGCACGGTTGGTCGATACTGGGACTTATGGACTTACTCCTGCCTGGATATCGACATTTCCAATGTTGTAGTCGAAGGCATAAATTTCACAGGGACACAGCACAGAGGTATCTTTTTCGACGTTGATACGACAAACATCATAATTCGCAATTGCATATTCCATGATATGCCGCTTTCTACAGGTGTCTACAATGGTAATGGTCATGGAATATGGACTAACTTTGGTGGAGCAGATTGCCAACACAAGATATACAACAATGTATTCTACAATGTTGTCTACGGAATAAAAATTGGGAATAGAGGTCCTATCAAAATAAGGAACAATATCTTCTGTGTTAATGATTGCTCGATCGAGGTTGAGATTGGTTTACTAAAATGGCAGGATTTTGAGCATAACACCCCGGATTCAGACTATAACCTCTTCTATATCGCCGGCGGCAACAGATGTGCTTATTCATGGTACTCTCCCCAGAATTATCCCACCCTTGTAGATTGGCAAGGGTGCCCGATAACCCCGGCACCCGATTCACAGTCCCTAACTGCTGACCCAAAGTTTGTAAATCCGGGAGTAGATTTTCATCTTAAATCTATTTTTGGCCACTGGACAGATTCAGGCTGGGTTAATGATGCTGAATCCAGTCTCGGCATCGATACTGGAGATAATGTTACTTTTCCTTACAATGACTATTCAAACGAAATAGAAGACAATGGCGACCGTGTTAATATAGGTGCCTATGGCAACACTAACCAGGCTTCACTTAGTGGGGCATTGTCATTGTTAAGTATCTCTCTTGGTTCTTTTTCTTATGATTTTGGCACAGTAATTAAAGAAAGTACCAATATCATCGTAAGTTCCATAACCGTCACCAATAATGGAGGAGTCAACGAACGCTATTCCCTTCATCTTGCTGCCCCTGCCGGCTGGACTGCTGTTACTGATACTGCACCCGGGGTAGAAGAATTCCGTATGTGCGGTAATTTCCAGACGGCTACTGCCCAGAGCAGCCATTTTGATATTGGCGGAAGTTTTTCTGATGCTATCGGGACTACCCCCCGGGTATGTTCTACCGGAGATTTCAGCAAAGATGACGAAGGAGAAGGGGCTAAAGTATATAATGTGCCCCAAGGTCAAGATAGATATCTATGGTTCAGGTTTGAATCACCAACCAGTACCGCTTTAACCACACAACAAACCATAACAGTAACTATAACGGCTGAAGAGCAACCGTAAAAAAGGTACTAATATTAAACAACTAAATATATTTGAAAAAAATTTGGATATCTAATAAAATCATTAATATAGTTTACAAAGTTCTTTTATAAAAGGAATTAAGATGATTTATAAAAATACATTTACAAAATTCAGAGTTATATTTATAATTTTTATTTTTATGTTTATTGGATTGTCAATCCTGCGACTCAATCCGGAATTTCTTTATCATCCTGATTGTGGGGAATATGTTACACTGGCCAAAGCTATTTCCAGCGGACAGGGTTATCGTGATATTTCCCAATGTGGAAATCCAGAGCACACTAAATATCCTTTCTTTTATCCTCTTATGCTTATCCCCTGGGTTTTTCTCTTTCCGGAAAATGTTTTAGCCTGGAAATGTTTATCAATTCTTCTTGCCACCGTTACACTAATTGGTATATATTTCCTCTTTAAACCTTTTATGATTGTATTAAAAAATAAAAACCAAATACCTTTTGAAATTGACCCCGGCATAAGTAATGATTTATCCCATAACAAAAAAGCTCAATCTAAGACTTTGCCTTTTATTTTCTTTTCTATTTTATTTCTGCTAATAATAATTAATCCGACTTTCCTGATATATTCCACAGAGGTAATGAGCCACATTCCGGCTTTGTGTATAACTATCTGGGTGCTTATTTTTCTTCGCTATTTCGCAGACAAAAAATTTGAAAAGGGCAAAATATTTAATTTTTTAATTTGGGCATTTTTCACCTCTCTTTTGATGGCACTTGCTTTTTTTACCCGGGGAGATGGTATTGTTCTATTACCTACGAGCCTGGTTTATCTTATTTTTAACGGATACAAAAAAACCAAATCTTTTTTCTGTCTGGAAAATATAAAGAAAGCTTTGACCATATCTTTTATTTTTATCATCTTAGTTATACCCTGGATTTATCGGGATATTCATGTTTCCCGCAATGCATCTACTTCCGGAGAAAATTATGTGTCCCAAATCTTTTCAGTTTGGGCTGCAGACCCTTTTGCCTCTAAAATCACCCCGCGTTTATTAACCAAACGTATTTTACTTAATCTTAAATTCTATTTTAAAAAAGGGATGGGGATTATCAATCCCCTTTTCCCCTTTGAATATCATTATTCTATACTCTGGTTGGAAAAAATTAAAACTTATCAAATTATAATATTTTTACTCTATTCAATAACTTCTTTACTTGTTATTCTGGGCATTTGGAGTCATTTAAAAGGCAATAAAATACATCCGGCTAAACCTCTTCTATCTTTCCGGTATCTAAGTAATATCGATATAATTATTCTCTATCCCTTTTTTTACTTAGCTCTACATCTTTGTTTCACTTATCGCCAACATCGATATCTGGTTCCTCTGATACCTTTTGCCTTTTATTTTTTAGTAAAAGGAATACACCGGATAATTGATCAAAATGAAACTGATTTAAATAACTCAATACCATCTAACAGCTCTACCAAAACAAAAAACGGAAAATATATTATCTATTATATGCGTTATTTAATATCTGCTGCTTTGATTTTAATTTTTGTCTTACCGGCCGCAATTACTTCAGAAAATTTGATTAAGCATAATCTTCCCTTGCGTAACAAATCCATCTGGATGAAAGCAGGGAAATGGTTAAAAGAAAATACCCCTTCATCTACTGTAATAATGGGAGGAAACGAACTCTGGCTCTGGTCTGATAGAAAAATTGTTAGTTATGATCCCAAGTGTGCACCCTGGATAAAAAGTTTTGAACAATCAATAAAAGAAAACAAAGTAGAATATCTTATTACCCCGGTAGGAATAAACAACTTATCCGATTATGATCATCTCTTTTATTCCTCAACTTCTTATAATTTTAAACCTGAAATACATATCGGGAATCTTCTTGTTTACAAAATTGATAAAAATACTCAAGGCCACATCCAGAAAAAGAAAAGAAAGGATTTTACTGATCTGGTTACACAGTATAAAGATATATTAAAAGTCTTTCCTGAAAATGATGGTTTACATAATATTTTAGGCTATATTTTCTACCACAAAAAAGATTATTTGAAAGCTGCCGGTGAATTTAAAAAGGCAGCATTAATAAAGCCTGATAATTCCATTTATCATTTTAACTGGGGAACAGCCCTTCTTAATGCCGGCGAATACGAAAAATCGCTTAGAGTATTTAAAAAAACTTTGCCTCTTGAGTTTGCTTATGTAACAAAATCCATACTGAAACAAAATATAGAAATTGCCCGAATAAAAAAAGAAATAAAAAGAAATCCAAAAAACTCTCAAAATGCCGAACGATATAATATAATAGGAACTATCTGGTGGCAGCGGGGAAGTTATGAAAAAGCCATTGCCGAATTCAAAAAAGCGATTCAATCAGACCCGGCATTTATATTTGCTTATTTTAATTTAGGACTTAATTATGAATCTACAGGTTATTACGGTAAGGCTATTGAACAATATATAAAAAGCTTAGAGATTGATAATAATTTTAGACCTGCTCAACAACGGCTGATAGTTTTAAATAATCGCCGATTATCAAAATAAATTGGAGGAAAGAACATAAAATTATGGGAAAAAATATTCTATTTATAGGTTCTTGTTTATTACTTTTATCTATGCAACTGTTTTTTTATTCCT
>JAUVLC010000024.1 GCA_030595925.1 Clostridia bacterium
ATAATACCCTCCGACTCCTTTCAGTCGTCGAAGGATCAATTCGACTACAGAGTTTTTTCAAATAAAAACTCTAAGTCTCATTGAATATAACCTCAACAACCTTATTCCGTGCTTTTTCGCCCTTAATAATATTTATTTTATTTTTTTTTACCTTATAAAAAACACTCAAAATTTTTATCAACATTTTGTTTGCTTTTCCTTGTATCGGAGGTGCGGACAAATATACCTTAAGACAATCTTCTTCTTCTTTTATCCGGTTCTTCTTTGCATTAGGTATTACTCTTACATTTAAAAGCATAATTATTTTTACCGATTAAAATTTTAATTATCAGAAAACAAATTCTTCAGGTCTGGATTTTCTTTTTTTAAAATAATAAAGAATTGCTTCTCTAATTCTTTTTGACGCTTTTCCGTCGCCGTAAGGATTAATTGCATTAGCCATTCGTTGATACTCTTTTTTATCGGTCAATAACCGCCCAACAGAATTAACAATTTTCTTCTTATTTATTCCGATTATTTTCGCTGCACCAAATTTGACAGCCTCCGGCCTTTCGGTAACCTTTCTTAAAACCAAAACGGGTTTACCCAATGAAGGAGCTTCCTCCTGTATCCCTCCGCTATCAGTTAATATTAAATAAGATAGTTTCATTAAATTAACAAAATCAAGATAATTCAAAGGGAGAATTAAAGATACATTAGGAATTCCACTTAATATTCTCCTTGCTGTATCTGTAACTTCAGGATTTAAATGAACGGGATAAATTATTCTTACTTTTTTATGTTTTTGGGCAATTTCTCTTAGTGCATAACAAATATCTATCAAAGGTTTTCCCCAATTTTCCCGACGGTGAGCAGTAACCAAAATTATTTTCTCCGTTTTTTTATGAGATAATTCCTTTTTATCAACTTGCCCTTTTTTCCGAACAATCGCTTTAAGGGCATCTATTCCCGTATTTCCGGTGATAAAAATTCCTTCCGAAGAAATATTTTCCTTGAGTAAGTTTTTTTTATTTTTTTTAGTAGGAGCAAAATGTAATACACAAAGGGCATCAGACAACAGACGATTGACCTCCTCAGGATAAGGATTAAACTTATCATAAGAACGCAAGCCGGCTTCTATGTGAGCGACAGGAACTTTTTCATAAAAAGAAGTTATAGCGGCAAAAAGAGTAGTAGTCGTATCCCCGTGTATACAAACTAAATCCGGCCTTTCTTTTTTAATTACTTTCGCTAATTTGTTTAATGTATTAGTGCTGACCTGATAAAGGTTTTGTGATTTTTTCATTATATTTAAATCGTAGTGCGGTTTAATATTAAATAAGGTTAGAACCTGGTCAAGCATTTGACGATGTTGTGCAGTAACAACTACTACTACTTTAAAAATATTTGGATATTTTTTCAATTCGCAAATCAAAGGAGACATTTTAACTGCTTCCGGCCTGGTACCGAAAACACACATTATTTTTTTCAAATTTTATTCTCCTTTATTTTTTCATAATATCACAATCCCAATAAAAGCCTCTTACATCAAAAATTTATTTTACCATTATTTTTTCGAAAATAACCGTTAAAATGGAACAACTTCCCATCAGTAAAACAAAGAAATACATCATAAATACAATCTCCCGTTGAGTCCACCCTTTTTTTAAGAGTCGATATTGAAAATCATTTTTATTTATATTCGAAACAAGTTCTTCTTTTTTTGATTTCTGTAAAACAGCAAAAGATAAATTCAAAAAAGGCATCCCCATAATAAAAAGGGGTGCAAATAAAGCAATTATTGCCGTAGTTTTTAATCTCCCTACTACAGTAATAATCCCTAACAGAAAACCAATAAACATTTTACCGCTATTACCCAAAACTATTTTTGCCGGAAAAACATTATAATAAAGAAAACCTAAAGTCGCTCCTCCTAAAACAGAACATAAAATAACCGTTAATTGTAACTGACTGGTAATTATCGTTGAACGGGTAATTTTCATTACCAAAATTGCAACTGTTAAAAAAACAAAAGAATTAATAACTACAACTCCTGCAGCTAATCCATCCGTACTATCAACCAAATTGATTACATTAGTAAATACGACTAACCAGATAATAGTCAAAAGATTACTTATTATTGCCGAAAAAAAGAAAGCATTGGATAAAAACGGCAGGGATACACCGGTTACTTTTATTCCACAAGTAACTATCAAAAGAGCAGCAATAATCTGAATTAGCAATCTGGATACCATCGGAACGCCTTTTTTATCATCGACTATACCCAAAATGATGATAATAAGTGCCCCAATTAAAATGCTTACCAATTCCTGTCCAATAAAATTGTTTTTAGCGATAAGAAATACGCGAAAATGCGAATTTAAAAACAAACTGCCTATTGAAAAAACAAATGCCAGAAATATCCCGATCCCTCCCCATAATGGAACCAGATAAAAATCAACTTCATACCCTTTTGACCGGCCATAAACACTATACCGCTCCGCTAAATATCTGGCCAAAAAAGTAAAAAGTAAACCGAATATTACAGCCGTAAAAAATGACCACAAATAAATTTTAATCATTAGCAGTTTTTTAATCTTTCGATATAAATAGGAAATTTATCACATAAAATTTTTACACGTTTTTTTATTGAATTTAAATATTCCTTGTCTTCCCGTCGAATAAAAGCCTCATCTACCATTACGGCAACTTCCTTCATTTCTTCTTTTTTCATCCCGCGAGTAGTTAATGTCGGAGTCCCCAGGCGAATACCACTGGTAACAGCCGGTTTTAAAGGATCAAAAGGTATACCATTCTTATTTACGGTAATTCCTACTTCACCTAAAATTTTTTCCGCTTCCAACCCGGTTAAACCCTTGTTCCGCAAATCTATTAAAAACAAATGGGTATCCGTTCCCCCGGAAACAATTCGATATCCCTTATTCTCAAATTCCTCAGCTAAAACCTTAGCATTTTTTACAATTTGCTGCTGATATTGCTTGAACTCAGGTTTTAACGCTTCTCCCAAAACAACCGCTTTAGCGGCAATGACATGCATTAACGGCCCCCCTTGCAGTCCCGGAAAAACTGCCCGGTCAATCATGCGCGCAAATTCATTTTTACACATAATCATCCCACCCCGGGGCCCTCGTAGTGTTTTATGAGTAGTAGTAGTAACAAAATCAGCATACCCAACCGGTGAAGGATGTATCCCTGCCGCAACTAATCCGGCAATATGGGCAATATCTGCCATTAAATATGCTCCTACTTTATCACAAATATCCCTGTACTTTTTAAAATCAATAATTCGGGAATAAGCAGACGCACCGGCAACAATTAATTTAGGACGAAACTCTATTGCCAATTCTTCCATTTGATCATAATCAATAAGTTCAGTATCCTTTTTAACCGATACAGGAATAATTTTAAAATATTTTCCGGAAAAATTAAGTGGATGTCCATGCGAAAGATGCCCTCCGTGACTTAAATTTAATCCCATAATAGTATCTTGTGGTTTTAGCATTGCGAAATAAACAGCCATATTTGCCTGAGAACCTGAATGAGGCTGAACATTCACATGCTCACAGCCAAATAGTTCCTTTGCCCTTTCAATTGCCAGGGATTCCACAACATCCATATATTCACAACCACCGTAATATCTTTTACCCGGATACCCTTCTGCATATTTATTAGTCATTATTGAGCCTTGTGCTTCTAAAACTGCTTCCGAAGTAAAATTTTCCGAAGCAATTAATTCCAAACCGTAAATCTGCCTCTGGGTCTCCTTATAAATTGCCTGATATATTTGCTCATCCTGTGACTTTAATTTATTCATTTTTTCAATCTCCTTATCTCTATTACATTTAATTTCGCATTCACTTTCCGTCTTTTATTTTTTGAATAACTTTTTTTAAGGAAGTTTTTATTTCTTCCATACAAGATTTATAAAATTTTTCCGACTGCCCTATTGGATCAGCGATTTCCAAATCATTCCCTTCCTGCGTGAATTCTTTCAACAGAAATATTTTGTTGTCTTCATTTGCCCGGGGAAATTGGTTTAATATTTTCGCTTTGTGTCTCTTTTCCATTACTAAAATTAAATCTGCTTTATTTAACATTTCATTATCAAAAGGAGTTGACCGATGCCCGGAAACATCAATCCCTTCTTCTTTCATTAAATAAAGAACAGGGAAAGGAACTTTAAAAAAAGAAGACGCAGCTACTCCGGCAGAACACACCTGCCAGGAATTTATTCCTTCTTCTTTAAGCATCTTTTCAAATAAAACAGCAGCCATAAGACTGCGGCAAGTATTTCCCGTACAAACAAAAAAAATATTCTTCATACTCATTTTAATACTCTTCCTTTAGCATTTAGCATCCTTATTTCAAGATGAATTTATTCTTACATAATCAAAAGAAAAATCACAAGTATAAATTCTTGCTTCTTTTTTACCTGTTTTTAAATCAATGGTTACTTTAAACTCTTTCTGCGAAACAATTTTTTTAAGTACCGAGAAAGATTTTTTTGTTCCTATACTATCTTTTACAGCACGTAATTCACCAAAATAAACATCTATCCGCTGCAAATTAATATTTTCCGTTAAACTACCGCAAGCAGCCAGAAGTCTTCCCCAGTTAGGATCATTCCCAAAAAGTGCTGTTTTAAACAACGGAGAATAAGCAATTCTTCTTGCTACCAAATTTGCCTGCCGACAGGTTTTCGCTCCCTTGACCTCAATCTGTACTAATTTAGTTGCCCCCTCCCCATCCTTAACAATCATTTTGGCCAATGCTAAAGTAATCACATCTAATTTATTTTGAAAAACTTTAAAATGTTTATTTTCACAATCAATCATTTTATTTTCTGCACAGCCATTAGCTAAAATAATTACACAATCATTAGTGCTCATCTCCCCATCCACACTAATTATGTTAAAAGATTTTCGCACAGATTCCTGTAACGATTTTTTTAATAATTTTTTGTTTATATTTAAATCGGTAAGAACAAAACAAAACATCGTCGCCATATCAGGACAAATCATTCCCGCACCCTTAGCTATGCCCAAAATATTAACCTTTTTTTTATCAATATAAAATCGCTCAGACACAAATTTGGGGAAACTATCTGTAGTCATTATTGCCGTAGCCAGAGCAAGAAGAGAATCTTTATCTTTTCCAAGAGAAATCGGTAACGTTTTTCTCATTCCGGATTTGATTTTCTCCAAAGGCAGAAAATCTCCGATTGTTCCTGTGGATGCAACTAAAACATTGTTTTCTTTAATTCCAAAAATTTTAGAACCGAGATTACTAATTTCCTCAGCATCTTGCAATCCTTTTTCTCCGGTACAAGCATTGGCACAAACCGAATTGGCAATAATTAATTGTGCCTTTTTATTTTTAAGGTGTTTCATCGACAAGTGAACAGGTGCAGCTTTTAACTTGTTTTTTGTAAAACATGCTGACGCAATAGCTAAATTTTCGGAAAAAATCAATCCCATATCTTTTTTTGTATTCTTCTCGGAAATACCACAGGCAATTCCTCCGACTATAAATCCTTCAGGTATCATTTTTTTAATCTTTTGCATATTTTCTTTGTTACTCACTCGTTTTTTAGTACAAGTTGAATGTTATTCTTTCTTAAGAATATTTGAATAAGGCAACCCGCAAGCTTCATCAAACCCACACATAAGATTCATATTTTGTATGGCTTGTCCACTGGCACCTTTGATTAAATTATCTATACTGCTGATTACTATACATGTCCTTGTTTTTTGGTCAAAAACGACTTTAATATCGCAAAAATTGGTTCCCTGAATATTTTGAATTTCAGGATATTCTTCTCCTTCATAAACACGAATAAAAGGCTTTCCCTGATAAAACTTGTTATAAACATCACGAATACTTTCGATTGGAACATTCTTCCGCAATTTAAGATAAGTCGTTATTAACATTCCACATTTAAACGAACTTACATGAGGGACAAATAAGACATTAATGTTTTCCTGCATTAAAAAACTCAATTCCTGTTCTATCTCCGGAGTATGGGCATGAACAGCTACTTTATACGGCTTAATATTCTCCTCCACTTCAATTGCCATATTTTTTTCAGCCAACGTTCTACCTGCTCCGGACACTCCACAGTGCGCATCAATAATAACACCTGCTCCCGAATCAACAAATTTATTAGTAAATAACGGAGCTGCCCCTAAAATAACACAAGTAGGATAACATCCGGGATTAGCAACAAAAAATGCATTTTTTATTTTTTCAGTATTTATCTCGGAAAGGCCATAAACTGCTTTTTGCAAAATTGTTTCATCACTATGTTTAATATTATACCACTTTGGATAAAGATCAACATCCTTTAACCTGAAATCAGCACTCAAATCAATAAATTTAATTTTCTTTCCTTTTTCTTTTGCCTGATTAATTAAATCGCATGTTTTTTTTAAAAATTGTCCGTGCGGCTTCGCTAAAAAAACAATATCACATTTTTCAATAACTTCCGCAGCATCATATCTGCTGGTTTTATAAGAAAAAAGATTTTTCAGCGATTTATGCAAATCTTCTATGTTCTTATCGGGAAAACCATCCGACACTAATAAAGAAATATCTACAAATTCATGATTGCTCAATAGTTTTAGTAACATACCTCCGGCTAAACCATAAATTCCGATTATTCCCACTCTTACTTTTTTCATATCTATTTTTTCCCTTTTTCCGGTTGTTTCTTTGGAGCCAATTCTTCTAATTTAAACTTTGCCAATTTTTCCCATTGGGTATCAGAATAAAGAGCAACTATTTTTTGATAGGTAGAAATAGCAAGCTCTTTATTATCCACTTGCTCGTAACATCTCCCAATTGCCTGATAAACATTGGGGACAAGCATATGTTCCGTATTTTTTTCAACAAATTTTTTATAAATCTTCAATGCTTCATCCCATTTACCCTCTTCTTCATAACAGTTGCCTAAATTTATCTCCACAAAAGGAACAATATGACTTTTTTTATGTTGACTAAGTTGTTTTTTATAAACAATTGATGCTTCCTTATATTTCCCCTCTTCATAAAGAATATTTCCTTTTAAAAAAAATGCCAGAGGTATAATTTGCGATTGCGAATAATTATCAATAATTTCATCATACAAAGAAATTGCCTGAGTATAATCCTTTTTTGAATAATATCCTTGTGCATTACTTAAAATATTCGCGGCTTGTAAATTTATCTCATTTCTCCTCCGAAAAAAAAGAAAACCAAACAAAACTACTGCGATTACCAACAATACTCCGAAAAAAACTCTTTTTTTATGTGATTGAATGTTTTCTTCTGCTTTTTGAAAAAATGATAAAAAAATATCCTTATTTGTATGCTTATTACTCCATTGTTTAGACATTTATTTCCCCTTTTTGCTTTTTATTAGTTCTTTAGCATTATTCCACATTATTTCCAGGTCACCTTTTTCCAACCCCGCCTCTTTAACTATTTTTAATGCCTGATCATCACTGATTAAATCTTCCGGAGCATGAGTATCCGTATTAAGAATTAACCCGGCCTGTAGTTTTTTGGCTAAATCTGCCACGTATCCATTGGTTAAACAATGACCCCGCCGTGAGCTTATTTCTAATAGAACATTATTTTTTTTGGCTAATTCTACATCCTCGGAAGTAATCCTTCCGGGATGAGCAAGAATATCAATTCCACTTAACAAACCTGCTTTATTTGTCCCCGGAGGAACAGATTCAACGGTGGTTTCCCCATGAACAATAACAATCTTTGCTCCTAAATGCCGAGCCTGATTAGTTAAAAGACTAATCAATCCGGGAGGAACATAAGTTAATTCCACCCCCGGAAGAACATCCATTTCATATTCCTGTGTTAATTCAGTACAAACCTTAATCATCCGGGGAATAATAAAATCAATATTAGAGCTATCTACATGGTCAGTAATAGCAATTGCACTATATCCCTTAATCTTCGCCTGCCAAACTAGTTCGGAAGGAATTAATAATCCGTCAGTAAAAAATGTATGGGTATGTAAATCAATCATAAAAGACCTCCTCCATATTATTTAATTCAATAAAATACGCCCCTGGAGGGATTCGAACCCCCGACGCAAGGCTTAGGACGCCCTCGCTCTATCCATCTGAGCTACAGGGGCAAAACTTTAATATTTAATAATTGAAAAAAGATCATACCCCTTTAACTTCTCCCGTCCGGACAAAAAAGAAAGTTCGATTAAAAACCCAAATCCCGCAATCTCTCCGTTTAGTTTTTTTACTAAATCAATCACGGCCTTTGCTGTTCCCCCCGTAGCTAATAAATCATCCACGATTAATCCTTTCATTCCCGGGTTTATGCTGTCACGATGTAATTCCAGAGAATCCGTGCCATATTCTAATTGATATGTCGCCTTTACCGTTTCTGCCGGGAGTTTTCCTGCTTTACGCACTAATGCAATACCAATCCCCATTTTATAAGCCAAGGCAGCACCAAGAGGAAACCCTCTTGACTCCATACTAACTATTCTGTCAATACCTTTCCCTTGATAATACTCAACAAAAATGTCGATAACTTTCTTGAGAGCCCATCCTTCTTTTAAGAGTGTTGTTATATCTTTAAAAATTATCCCTTTTTTAGGAAAATCCGGAACATCCCGAACCAATTCTTTCAAGTCCTGCATTTTACCCTCCTGTAAAAAAATAATAATTATTCTAAGTCGTCCTATTATCGGTTTGAAAATAAAAGGAAACTATGTCTTTTATTAATTGTACTGTTTTTATAAATTTAATCGACGGGCAATTATACGCAATCTCTCTAAAGCAATTTTTTCGATTTGCCTTACTCTTTCCCGGGAAAGACCCAGTTTCTTGCCAATCTCCTGCAAAGTACGGGAACCTGCACCGTCCAGGCCAAAACGCAGATAAATTACTTGTCTTTGCTTCTCTTTTAATTTTTGTATAGCTTCTTCCATCTGTTGGTTCAATTTCAAAGAGGAAATAACTTTCTCAGGGGAACCTACCTTACTCTTATCTCTTACCACATCGCTTAGAAACAATCCCATTTCATTATCCAGCGGAACATCCAAAGAGCCGATAGTTCTGGATACTTCCGTAGCTTCTACAATTCTTTTTATTCTTGCTACCGGAAGACACAATTTTTCGGACATTTCTTTTGAAGAAGGATTTCTTCCTAATTTATGCTGTAACTTTTCCCACGTTTTTACCCATTTTTTTATTGTCTCTAATGTATGGATAGGAATTCGAATTGTTTTAGTTTGATTTTCAATTGCTCTTTTCATTGCTTGATTTATCCACCAGATAGCATAAGTGCTAAATTTAAATCCTTTCTTATACCTAAATTTTTCAACAGCTCTAATTAACCCGAGATTGCCTTCTTCAACTAAATCAAGGAAAGAAAGACCCTGCCCATTAAACTTTTTAGCCAAAGTAATCACCAGTCGAAGATTACCTTCAATCATTCTTTTCTTAGCTTTTTTATCCCCTGATTCAACCCTTTCACATAATCCTTCAAACTCATCCTTTCCAATTAAAGGAATTTTTCTGACTTTATTAAAATACAACCTAACAGAATCTAAATTTTGCATAAAGAGCCTTTCGGAAATAAAATTTAAAACAAAATTCCATTATTGTCCAACATGGCTTTATTTACGAATTAAACATTCAATAACAGCTACTTTACCGATAATTTCTTTCTATTATAATTATTTTGCTCAAAATAGTCAAATTTAAAAAAACACAAACCATAATTTTCCACTTATTTACGGATTTTATTCATTAACAATGAACAACAAAAATCACTGATGACTTAACATTTTAATTCCCCATAATTTTTTCATCCCGTAAAACTCAATCCAAAAATCACATTATCAAGAATATTCGTAAATTTTTTATTTAAATTGATTATAAATATATCCAACTTTAACTTCGGCGAAAGAAGAAAATGTGCACCAATATTACATTGTTTTTCATAATCGTCATAATCTAAAACAAACATAGATTTATAAACAACTTTATAAAAAGACACAAAAGGACTGGCCTCCAATTGAGAATTTTCAGAATTATCAAAACCTACTCCCCCCTGTAATCCAAAATGATAAAAGCAAAAAAAATGTTTTCCTCCCATCAAATAAGGAGTATGATTTTTAATGCCTATGGCTAATTTTAATTTATTCAAATCTTTCTTAAAAGGTAAAATCCTGTATTTAGCATTCAATTCCATTTTTTTAACCATATTAATTTCATCAACTTTAACCGTAAACCCAATTTCTCCGTGGGGAATAAGCCCGCAATTAAAACTTGCATTGTATTTATGCATTCCTAAATTATAATTTTTATATTCAACAAGTTCACATGCCGGAGTAATAATATATCCGGTATATCCCTTTATCGCCATCGTATCCTGAAAATATTTTTTTACATAATATTTCCCAATATCCGCTTTTAAAAATCCCGGGGAAAAAAAAGTTAACAAAATTATAATCAGAAATGTTTTTTTTAAAAACTTTTTCATTTTAAAGTTTATCCTCAATAAAATAATAACCAGGCAAAAAAAGCCTGTTCATATAATAATAAAAAATGACTGTAGCAATCGCGATATTAAGCATCCGGATGACTTGTTATCCTAAACATTTTAATTTTTTTTGACCAAACACTTCAGGGATAACATCTTAGTCCCTTGATTAACTTTTTAAAATATCAGATTAACCCTTTTTGTTCCTCTTTATACATTTTTTTGATTGTATCAAAATTAAAAATAAGAAGTCAAGCATTTTACTATATTCACAAAATATAAACAGAACATACTACTTTATCAATCATAACAAAACATTAATTGTGGAACCCTCATCGGTTAAGTTTAAAATTCAGTATCTAAAGCATCCCCTTTTTCAAACAATTCCGAATTGAAAACACAAATCCGATTTCTACCCATTTTTTTTGCCTGGTATAAAGCAATATCGGAACATTCAAATAATTTTTCCGCAGAAATAATCTTTGGTTGAGGAAGCAAAGTTACTCCGACACTTATCGTAATCTTTTTGTCTACTCCGGTAAAATTAGTTTCCTCAACGGCTTTTCGTAATTTGTTTAGCATTTTCAACAGATTAATTTCATTTACCAAAGGAATAATAACACAAAATTCGTCACCCCCGAAACGGGCCAAAATATCTGTTTTTCTGAAAGAATTCCTCATAATATCCGAAATTTTTTGTAAAACAACATTCCCTGCTTTATGTCCATAAGTGTCATTTATACTCTTAAAATGATCAACATCAAAAATCACAAAAGAGAAACTTGTTTTATATCTGGACATCTTTTCAAATTCATTTTTAATTGCCCCTTGAAAATAGCGGTAAGTATATAACCCCGTGAGTTCATCAGTAATTGCCTGTTTTTTTAAATATCCCTGTTCCAATAATAAAACACCATATTTATAGAAATTTATCGTTAAATATATCCCCGGTAAAATCAAAAGAGGAGCAAAAAAATCTCCCCATAAATTATACATAAACATCTTAAAACCAATAAATTCCAAAATAAATATTTCGAAAAAGAGAAGAATGCCGCCCATAAAAAAATTCAGCCGATAAACAAATATCGCTGTAATAATTGCAAAAATTAATATAATAAAAAAATTTAAAACGGGGGAAATTTCTTTTATAAAATTTTCTTCCATCAACATAAGTATTTGATTGGCCAAAATTATAACCCCGGGTTTTAATCCCAAAGGAGTAAGAGAAATATCATGGAATGCTTCGCTAAACGCTCCAATTAAAACTATTTTATCTTTAAAGGTTTCGGGTGAAAAAGTTTCCTTAAGTACTTTCCAAACCGGTATAACCCGAAATCTTTCCCTCCCGGCGATATAATTTACAAATATTGTACCATCCTTGCGAATAGGAATTTTAATTTTTTTGTTCGGGGCAGAAACCTCTATTTTCGTTAAATCAATTCTTTCTATGTCTTTAATGGGGACACCAAAATAAAAACAAACCAACTTCAACCCAAGAGAATAATCAATTAATTCTCCCGTATTATATAAAGAAATTAATTGAGCCCGACGAGCACAAAAATCTTTATCCCGAGAATTATTGATAATACCATATCCCAGAGCAGATTTTGAAAACATTTCATAAGGTACTATATAATCAGGAAAATTAAAATAAGCGGCAAGAAAAACATTTCCCGCTTTTTTCAGGGAATCAGCAAAAAATAAATCAGTTTCTACCTTCTGGCTTTTACCCAAAAAAGCTATGTCCATACCAATTACTTTCGGATGATACTGATTGATTCTGTCTATCAGACAAGCATAAACATCTCGTGACCAGGGCCAGCGTTTTCCAATAACTTTATTCGATTCATCATCAATAGAAATTAAAACAATGTTGTTAATCTGTAAACCGGGAACCTTTTTTTTATAGGCTAACCTACAAAAACAATCATTTATTTTAAGCTTTAATATGTTAAAATAAGGAATGGGAACAAAAAGTGTTGTATATGTTACAGAAAATAAAACACTAATAAGTATTGCATTTTTTAAAGTCGATTTGCGCAAAAATTGTAAAGCACTCATACCACACTCCCCTTTTTATTGCATAGTATAAAAATTCCAGGGTTCGATATGAACAAACGGAATCTGTTAAAAAACTCACTGCACCCTAAACTTAATTGCGATTTAAATGAAAAAGCCATTCTTTTTCTAGTTTTTTAAGGTCTTTATAAAAAAAAATTTTTAATGACGCATCAAATTTTGCTCCTTTTCCCAAACATTTCAATAATTTATCGAAAGGGTGAAAACCATATTTATCCATAAGATAACATACAAAAAGTTTAGATTCTAAATAGGCAAGTGTAAGATCATTTATATCATTTCTTGCGGCAAAAATAGTTTCCAATTTAGAAATGGAAATTAATTCTTTTCTTTGTAATTTATTCCTTAACCACTTTTCTTCATGAGGAATGTTATCTTTATCCGGTTCTTCAAACTGAGCAATTCCTTCATTTAGCCAGATGGGAATATTTCCTTTAGTTATTTCATGAATGAGAGCATGCGTATATTCATGAAACAGGACACGCCTTAACAATTTTTCACCCTTAATCAAGTCTTCCTTTTTCACCCTTATTTTTCCATCATACATTCCTAAAGCCCAATCAAGTGAATTTGTCAGTGTATCAAATTGTTTAGAAGTATAAATAATTACTGTTATCGGAAATGTCGGATATAATTTGAAATCAGCTCCTATTTTATATCGGGCATTTTCAAGAATTCTTAAAGCTTTCCATGCATTTTCAGAATCTTTGTATCCTTCAAATTTTACTTTAAAATATTTAATCTTTGCTGTATTGAATTTATTTTCAATCTGATTTTCCCGTTCTACTTTTTCCAACCGCAATTTTAAATCCGTAAGTGACGGATTTAAAGTCAAAGCTTTTCTCCAATATTTAACCGCATCTTTTAAATTGTCCGAAGAATAAGCTATTTCACCTAAATATATATAAGCATTCCAATTTTCATCATCATAAATAATTGCTTTTTCTAACAATTGTGCGGCTGAAGAAAATCTCCCTTTCCCATATTCATCACCTGCTTTATTGGTCAAAGCAACAGAAAAATTTTTCTTAATTTGGTCATTATCGGAATCATATTTTAATGCTTCACGAAAATAGTTACAAACATAAATCAAATTTTCCCCGGAAGAATAAGTTAAAGCATAATTATTATATAAAACCGCAATATTTTTTTTTAATATTAGGTCGTTTTTGTTCAATTCCAACAATTTTTTACTATATTTAATGGCTTTATTCCAATTTTTATTTTCTGCATATTGTTTTACGAGTCGCTGATAACTTAAAATAAGATATTTTTGGACCTTCCTATTTCCCCGTTTTCTTTTTAATTCAGTTTCAAAACAAGCAACCGCTTTTTCATACTTTTTTTGACGAAAATATTCTAAACCATTCATTTTGTCCTGGGAAAAAAGAGGTAACGAACTAAATAAAAAAAATATTAATAGATTAACTAAAACACATCTTCTCATTTTTTGCCTTTTTAAAGTTCAATTTTTTCCACTTCATAACATCAGAAATCAACTAACCCGATACCCTCCGACTCCTTTCAGTCGTCGAAGGATCAATTCGACAACAGAGTTTTTTCAAATAAAAACTCTAAGTCTCTATTTTTTCTAAATAATACCCTCCGACTCCTTTCAGTCGTCGAAGGATCAATTCGACAACAGAGTTTTTTCAAATAAAAACTCTAAGTCTCATTGAAATAAAAAAACCGCTTTATCTAAAATTATTTAATTATTAAGATTCATGGTTTTCGTAAAAAATAAAATAAAAAAATCACTAACCTATTTTCTGCAAAATAATTCCTGTGATTCTTTCACAGCTCTTTACGAATATCCCAAAAACTTACTTTTTTATTTTTAGATAAAACGGTTTTCTAAAATATTTACACTTTTTACCGCAATTCTCAAACTTCCATTACTTCTTTTTCCTTCAGGGCAACGATTTCATCTATTTTTTTAATACTTTCGTCTATCATTTTTTGAATATGTTCCTCTCCCTGATACATATCATCTTCTGAAATTTGTTTTCCTTTCTCGGCATGTTTTAAAACTTCCATCTCTTCCCGTCGAATATTTCTTGCTGATACACGATATTTCTCACCTGTTCTCTTCACAACTTTCACTAAATCCTTTCTTCGCTCTTCGGTTAAAGAAGGTATTACGAGACGAATAATTTTACTGTCATTAAGCGGCGTAATCCCTAAATCAGATTTTAGTATAGCTTTTTCAATTTCCTTGCTTACAGATTTATCCCATGGTTTTATTTCTATTGTTCTTGCATCAGGAACAGAAACATTGGCAACCTGATTAACAGGAACAAAAGAACCATAATATTCTACTTTTATGTGCTCAATTAATGCCTGTGATGCCCGACCGGTCCTTAAAGCGGAAAATTCATGAATTAAACCCTCAATACTTTTTTTTGTTTTTTCCTCTACTTTCCGATAAACTTCTTTAATCACCATACTTTCACCACCTTTCACGGTAAAAATATAAAACTACTGAATCACCGTTCCTACTTTTTTCCCTAAAATCACTTTTTTAATATTATCTTTCCCATTTAAATTAAAAACAATTATTGGCATCTTGTTTTCCATACACAATGAAAAGGCAGTAATATCCATCACCTTGAGTCTCTTTTTAATTGCTTCCAGATAAGTTATCTTTTTGACTTTTTTTGCGGAAGGATTTATCCGGGGATCTTTGTCATAAACACCATCAACATTCGTAGCTTTTAATATAACATCAGACTTTATTTCAATGGCTTTTAAAACAGCAGCAGTATCTGTCGTGAAATACGGATTTCCGGTTCCCGCGGCAAAAATAACCAAACGTCCTTTTTCTAAATGCCTTACAGCTCTCCGGAGAATATATGGTTCTGCTAGTTTTTGCATTTCTATATTTGTTTGTAATCGTGTATCCATGCCCTGCAATTCCAAAGCATTTTGTAAGGCAAGTGCATTAATTACAGTAGCCAACATTCCCATATAATCCGCAGTAACCCTATCAAAACCCTTTGCTGTAGCACTCATTCCTCGCCAAATGTTTCCCCCACCTATTACTATTCCCATTTCTAAGGGAAATTTTTTGATATCTTTAATCTGTTTTGCAATACTATTCACTTTAAATGAATCTATTCCATATCCATCTTTTCCCGCTAAAGATTCCCCGCTTAATTTAAGAATAATTCTTTTGTATTTATAGTTCATTTTCCCCCATTATTCTCATAATTAACAATATTGAAAAACTATTCTTCCCCTATTTTAAATCTTTTAAAACGCCCAACGGTAATGTTTTCTCCTAATTTAGAAATAGTTTGGGTTATTAAATCCATTATTTTTACTTTTGGGTCTTTTATAAATGCTTGTTCCAGAAGGCAAACATCACTAAAATATTTTTTAACTTTACCATCAATAACTCTATCCAATATTTTTTCAGGTTTTCCCTCATTAAGATTTTGTGTTTTATAAATTTCTTTTTCTTTATTTATTATTTCCTCCGGCACATTTTCAATACAAGCCCACAAAGGATTTGCCGCAGCAATTTGCATAGTAAGATCTTTTCCTAATTGATTAAATTCATCAGTACGGGCTACGAAATCCGTCTCACAATTCATTTCCATCATTACTCCCAACTTGTTACCCATATGTAAATAAGTAAAAATCATCCCTTCCGAAGCAGTTCTGCTTGACTTTTTAATTGCTTTTGCCTTACCTTTCTCCCTTAAAATATCCATTGCTTTATCTAAATCACCATTGGCTTCAATTAAAGCTCTTTTACAATCCATTATCCCAACACCTGTCTTTTCCCGTAATTGTTGTACCAATTCCGAACTTACTTTCTGCACGCTAGTTATCCTCCCCTACACTTATTTCTTCTTCTTTTTTATTTTCGATTTTTTTATCTTCATTCTTTTTATCTTCTTCAATTTTTTTATCACGAATTTGAAGCCCCTCAACCACAGCATCGGCAATAATGCTGGAAATCAACCTAATTGACCTTATTGCATCATCATTACCGGGAATTATATAATCAATTTTATCCGGGTCACAATTTGAATCAACAACGGCAATTACCGGAATCCCTAATTTTCTCCCTTCTGCCACTGCTGTTGATTCATGATTAGGATCAATTATAAAAATAGCATCCGGAACTTTTTCCATATCCTTAATACCAATTAAACTCTTTTCTAATTTTATCCTTTCCTTTTCTATCCCTATTCTCTCCTTTTTGGAAAGAAACTCAATCGTTCCATCCGCTTTCATTTTTTCTATATCTTTAAATCTCTTGATATTTTTTTTAATTGTTTCGAAATTAGTAAGTGTCCCCCCTAACCATTTTTGATTGGCATAAAACATTCCACACCGTTGAGCTTCTGAAACAACCGATTCCCTTGCTTGTTTTTTCGTCCCCACGAACAAAACAGATTTAGATTCAATTGATAAATCTCTAACAAATTTAAACGCCTTTTTTAACTCCCGAACTGTTTTTTGCAAATCTATAATATGAATATTATTCCTCTTTCCAAAAATATACTTAGCCATTTTAGGATTCCACCGTTTAGTTTGATGACCAAAATGAACCCCTGCTTCCAACAGTTGCTTCATTGAAACAATTGACATATAGCCTCCATTATTTTTTAAAAAATATCTTCATTAAAAAAAACTAACAACTCCCATTCTAATATCTCGTTTTTACCTTTTAACAAACACAAACAGAACCAAAGTTACATAAATTGATATTTACACTTTCTAACAATCGAATTTTTTAGCGTGCGATTTTTAGATCGCAACCGTGCTTCAATTTTATGGAATCCCTCCTGATAATCAATCCAATCAAACCACCAATACCCTTCCGCCTTGCGACACAAAGACCAATTCCCACCATCTATTGAAATCTCTACACAATCACCATCACTCGCCCCAATCTTAACAGTATACCCACAATGAGAAAGTATCTCATTATCTTCAGGAAAATCTATAACTACATAACACCTTCTTCGGTAACTTTCTTTTACACCCTTTTTTTTCACACTTTTCTTCTTCATTTTCTCACCCCTCCCTACATTTCAAAAAAAATAAACTAATTAATAATTTCTGTTATATAAAAATTATTGATTTCTTTTAATTAAATTTTTGAATGGGATCAAGTTTTATGCCATCCCCCATGGAAGAAGAAATACTAATGCTCCTTAAATATTGCCCTTTAGCCGCAGATGGTTTTAACTTAATAACAGTTTTAATCAGGGATAAAATATTGTCTTTTAATTTCTCCTCTGAAAAGGAAACTTTACCAATTCCCGCATGGACAATACCATAACTATCCGCTTTAAATTCTATCTTTCCCGCTTTAATTTCTTTTACGGCATTCCCGACATCAAAGGTTGCTGTTCCTAATTTAGGACTGGGCATAAGACCTCGAGGCCCTAATATTCTTCCTAATTTACTTAAGTCTTTCATCATATCAGGAGTAGCTACAATTATATCAAAATCAATCCACCCTCCGGATATTTTATTAATTAATTCCTGTTCACCTACATAATCCGCACCGGCAGCTTCGGCTTCTTTTAATTTATCACCTTTAGCCAAAACCAAAACTTTTTTTGTTTTTCCCGTTCCGTGAGGAAGAACTACTGTTCCCTTTACATTTTGATCCGTTTGTTTAGGATTTATTCCCAATTTCAAAGAAATTTCCACAGTTTCATCAAATTTTGCCTTTGTTGTTTTTTTTATTAATTGACATGCTTCATCTAATAAATACATTTTCGCTTTTTCTATCAATTTTTCATTTTCCTTACGTTTCTTACTCGATTTCATTTACTTCTCCCTAAAAAATTAATTTTCAATCTGTATCCCCATGCTTCTTGCTGTTCCTTCTATCATTTTTATCGCAGACTCTATTTTATCCGCGTTTAAATCCGGCATTTTTTGCTTAGCAATTTCTTCTACTTGTTGACGGGAAATTTTACCAATCTTATTCTTATTTGGTTCCCCTGAAGCTTTTGCCAAACCAGCCGCTTTTTTAAGCAAAGCTGTTACTGGTGGAACCTTAGTAATAAAAGCAAATGTTCTATCCTCATATACAGTAATTACTGCAGGGACAATCATTCCCGCTTCCTGATTTGCGGTACGACTGTTAAACTGCTTACAAAAATCCATGATATTTAAGCCATGTTGACCTAAAGCCGGCCCAATAGGAGGTGCAGGATTTGCTCCTCCTGCCGGTATTTGTAATTTTATCTGTGTTTTCACTTTTTTTGCCATAAACTTACTCCTTATTTTTTCTAGTAAACTTTGATTATTCACATCTTATTACATTTTTTCCACTTGTAAAAAATCCAACTCTACAGGAGTTATTCTCCCAAAAATAGAAACCATAACCCGCAACTTTCCTTTTTCCTGATTTATTTCATTTACACGACCAACAAAATTGGTAAAAGGCCCCTCAATAATACGGACATTTTCATTTTTCTCAAAAAGTATAGCCGGTTTGGGTTTCGTCTTAGCCGTAGAAGTAGTCAAGCGAAGAATTTCATCCACTTCCTCCTGAGGCAAAGGAATTGGATGTAAACCACCTAAAAAACCCGTAACCCCTATTATATTCTTTACTACCCAGTATGTTTCATCGTCAATTATCATTTTAATGAGAATATACCCGGGAAAAAATTTTCTTTTTCTTATCTGTTTTTTATTTTTTCTTATTTCAATCACTTCTTCCGTGGGTATATTGATGTCTTCTATTTTACTTTCTAACCCCTTTATTTCAATCCTTTTCATTAATCCTGTTCTAACTTTTTCTTCGTGCCCTGTATATGTATGTATAATATACCATTTTTTTTCCACTATTATCCCCTTACAATCTAATTTATATGTTATTTAATTTTCTTATCTAAACAAAATTCTCAAAATTATCGATAAGAAAAAATCCATTGTGCCAACAAATATACCCACTATTATCACCAAAATAATTACTACGATAGTAGATGCAATTACTTCCTTTTTATTCGGCCAGGTAACCTTCTTCATTTCCGCGCTTACTTCTTTTAAAAATCGGGTAGCTTTCGTTAACATTATTTTTTATTTCTCCGTTTAAATAAAATCAACAATTTAAATCCTAAATTATTATGATAAAAAGATTTCTATTTCTTGTCAAGAAAAAAATTAAGGAAAAAAATTTTGGGAGAGGAATAAATTTATGGCAAGACAAAATTTAACATCACCAAAAAACAGGTTAATTAAAAATTAACTGCATTTTTTTCTGTATCTTAGACGTATATTTATTTCCCGGATATTTATCCAAAATCCTTTTATAAACCTCTTCTGCCTCTTTATATTTTCTCATTTCCTCATAACTACGCCCCATCATATATTCTATATCAATAACCCGTTCTGTTTCAGGATATTTATCTACTATTCGGTAAAAATACATAATCGCATTTTCATGACTATTGCACAAAAAATAAATATTTCCAATAAAATACAAGCATCGGGGCGTCCACACAGAATGAGGGTGCTCATCTAAAAAAACCAACAACTTCCCCTCTGTAACAAAATTATTTAGCCACATAAAAAAACCAACAATAATTAATAGTATTAATATAAATTTTTTCATCATTTTTCATCAAGAAATCATTGTTGAATTTTTATTAAATCACCTATTTTTATCGGCTCTCTAGCGTTTATAATTTGTGCCGTTGCATTATCTTCTTGGATATCCTGCTTAACTTCAAGAACACCTACTTTTTTCATTTTGATACCTAAAACTTTTTTTGTCCGAGGATGTTTTACCCTTTTACCTTTACGATAAATATTGAATCTCATCCCATAAACTACCCCTTTATCTCTACCACAATCAATAAAAACAAAATCGCTATATGCAGATAATAGCATTTTTCGCTCCTTTGCCCGAATAATAATTCCATCATATTCCCAATCTGAAGGAGCAATGAATGTATCTTCCTTGTCTTCATAATCCCCTGCCTTTGCTACAACCACCTGTTCTTCCACTTCTTCTATTTCTTCCTCTTCAACAGGCGATGGCAAAGTCGATATTTCTTCTCTTAAAAATTCTTCTTCCTCTTTTTCCGGTAAAACACTCTCGTCAACAGAAGCAACATCTTTTCCTCCTCCTGTTTCTTCCGTTTTTCGAAAAACAGGCTCTTCTTCGACAATCGCTTTTTCCCGTAATTTCAATTCTTCCACTACTGCTCCTGCTACCCCGGGAATTACCAATTCATTTCCTTCATAAATCAGATCAGGGTTCTCTATATAAGAATTTGCCTTCCATATTTTTTGCCATTCCCATGGATTTTTATAAAAATGATCGGCAATATTCCAAAGACAGTCTCTATCAAAATTCCAGGTGCGAATAGTATAATGCTTCTCTTCTCCTTCATCCATTGTTTTCGGTTCAGCAGTCTTTTCCTCTATTTCTTCGGCTTCTATTTCTTCGACTTCCGTTTCTTCGACTTCCGTTTCTTCGGCTTCTGTTTCTTCAGCTTCCGTTTTCACTAAGGGCTTCTCTTCTGTTTCCTCTTCTGCTTTTTTCTGCACGGAAACATCTTCCTTTTTTTCCGTTATTACTTCTTCTCTCTCTTCTACTTCTTTAAACGGTTGTAAAGATTCTCCTTCATCCGACTCTATCTCTTCTTCCTCTGCCGTTTCTTCCAGAAACTCTTCTTCTTCCACTTCATAAAAAATGTCCTCCTCTTCTTCTTCCACAATAGCATTTACATCCTCATCCTGCGCATAAATACTAAGGCTACAAGAAACCAAAAGAAAAAAGGAAATAAAAACAAACCCTCTTACCCAAACTTTTTTATTCATAAATCTTTCCCCTCTCTTCTAAGTGAAGATTTTTAAATTTTAAACATTTTCTCAAAAATACTAAAATTACCAACGCTCTTTAATTTATATCACATTATTCTCTGATTGTCAACCGAAAAATTTATACTATTGAAAAGTTATGCCTTTAATTATCCCGTTATGAATATCTAAAAAGAACAAATTAATTTCTTAAGTTTTCAAATAATGAATTATTTTTTTTCTTTTTTTTTGCTGCTTTTTGACATAATTTTTTTCAGTGAAATTAATTATTTGATTCATCATCTTTACCGTTTCAAATGGATACCTGCCTGAAGCTGTTTCCGCAGAAAGCATTACAAAATTACTGCCATCTAAAATGGCATTAGCAACATCAGTAACCTCTGCCCGTGTTGGCCATGGATTATCCACCATATGTTCCAGCATTTGAGTAGCAGTAATTACAATTTTTTTTCTTTGATTACATTTTCTAATGATATTTTTTTGAATAACAGGAATTTTATATATCGGCACACTTATTCCCAGGTCACCCCGAGCAATCATTATTCCATCCGACACATCAATTATTTCGTCTATATTAGAAAGCCCCTGTCTGTTTTCTATTTTGGCAATAATCAAACAGTGTGGCAGTTTAGATTTTATTAAGGTTTTTATTTTTAAAATGTCCTTTTTATTCCTCACAAAAGACTGTGCGATATAATCAACATTATTAGTTATTCCAAAATAAATATCTTTTTGATCTTTCAAGGTAACATTATCAAATTTTAAATGAGCACCGGGAAGATTTATTCCTTTATTTTCTTTTAAATCTCCACCAACAACAACTTCGGTTTTTATTTTTCTTTTTTCTATTTTTTTTACCTTCAAAATCAATCTTCCATCATCAATATAGATAAATTCCGATCCTTTCAAATCTTTCAAATCACCCTCATAATCAAAAGAAATAAGTTTATCCTGTCCAACAATATTTTCACAGGTAAAATAAATCGTTTCCCTCTTTTTAAGTTTTATAGCTTTACCATCTTTTAATTTACCAATTCTTATCCGATGACCTTCCAGATCCTGAAGTATACGAATATGTCTTCTGTATTTTTTATTTATTTTTCGCACTAAATTTATTAATTGGAGATGAGTAAAATGATTGCCATGAGAAAAATTCAGTCGGGCAACATCCATCCCGGCAATAACCATTTTTCGAATTATAGTTTCCGTATTGCTGGCAGGCCCTAAAGTAGATATAATTTTAGTCTTAACCATTATCTTTTTCCTCCTAATTATATTTTAACAAATAATTATTAGCAATAAAAGTCAAATTTAAAAGTGTCCAAAACTAAAACAATTGACTCTTGTCCCCAAACTCCCAATTCCCAACTTCAAAATACAAAACAAAAACTAAAGATATGCACAATGGCATCAAGGCGTAGAGGCACAAACTTAAAAAATAAAAAAAAATACCAAAAAATAAATACTAAATCCTAATATCTAAATTCTAAACAAATTCAGAATCCGAAATACTAAATTCAAAACAAAAAAATAGAGGTAAAATGTGTTTTGAACGACTTAGCAAAATTTAGTAGAAACAAGCGTTAAAAAAATGGAACTGTTTGAGCAAAGCGAGTTTTTCATTTTTAGCTTGTTTTTACGTGCCCGCAGGGTAAAATTATGCGTCTAGAGAGAAACATGTTTTGCCTTTATTTTCCTCGTTCCCGCCTTAAAGATTGGCAGATGTCTGTCTGTTATCTATGGAATATGGACTATGGACTATGGACTTTTGTTTCTTTTTTTAATCTATGGACTATGGACTGCCTTTCTTTATGTTTTTCTGTAGACGATTCATAATCGTCAAACCAATATCTTTCCTTTTAAAACCTTGAGCAATAAGAACATCGATATTTTCCCTGCTAAAACTTCTTAACGTAGAGAAAAGATTTAAAGCGCAAGTATTTAAATCTTTTTCAGAACCAATCACTTTAACAACACAACCATTAAATTTATTTTTGTTTTCTTTGGTAGCCATAACCCCCACTTTTTTACCGGACATCCTAAATTGCAAGGCTAATTCCTGCATTTTGCTGGTTTGATCTTTTGTTTTTTCTACTAAAATCATTTTCCCGGGGGAACAAACGGAAGGATGAAAATTATTTGTCGGACACTTAATTTTTTTTCTATTATCGGCTAATTTTGCTTTCCCTAAAATTTTCCTTAAATCTTTTTCTATAATGCCTCCCAAACGTAAAATCTTAAATGGTTTAACCGTTAAATCCAGAACCGTTGACTCTATCCCTAAACTTGTTTTTCCTCCATCAAGAATAATATCTACATTACCATTTAAATCATCTATAACATGCTGTGCACAGGTAGGAGAATGTCCTCTAAAAAGATTAGCACTGGGAGCGGCAATAGGGGTTTGTGCATATTTTATTAATTTTAAAGCAATTGGATTATTAGGCATTCTTATCGCTACGGTATCTAATCCTCCTGTTACAATTTGCGGAATTATGCGGGATTTAGGTAAAACTAAAGTTAACGGACCAGGCCAAAATCTATCAATTAAATCTTTTGCTTCCCGGGGAATTTTTTTTGCCAAATCAAAAAGGTGTTTTTTGCAAGCAATATGAAGAATCAGAGGAACATTTGCCGGCCTTTTTTTTACAGAAAATATTCTGGAACATGCTTTTATATTTAACCCGTCCGCACCTAAACCATATACTGTTTCCGTAGGAAAAGCAACTAAACCTCCCTGTTTAATTACATTGGCTGCATTTTTAATTTTTTCTAATTGGGGATGAGCAGAATTCACTTTAAAAATAATAGATTCTTTTAATCCTTTTTTCATTTATATCTTTCCTATCCGACAACCATCTTTTATAGAGAATTCAATATGTTTCCCTGACCATTTCATATCATTTTCAACGGGATAATCCTTACGGTAATGCCCCCCCCGACTTTCTTTTCTAAGGAGTGCTGACTCCTGGATAATTTTTGCAACTGTAAGCATATTCTGCAATTCCCAGCCCTCAGGAATTGAAAAAAGTCTCCTTATTACATACGAAGACCAAAAAATCATTTCTTTCCGTGCTTCCAGAAGCGTTTCTCGATCTCTTTCAATTCCGACAAATCTGGTCATTAAACTTTTCAATGACTTTCTTATATCTTCCCTATCCAATTCTTTTAATTTTTCATCTTTAAACTTGTTAGTTATCTTAAAGGCTTTTCTTCTTTTCCCCATACTTTCCCCTGCACAAATTCCCGCTCTATAACCAAAAACCAAACCCTCTAACAAAGAATTACTGGCCAACCGATTAGCCCCGTGTAAACCTAAACATGCCGTTTCCCCACACGCATACAAATTAACTATTCCGGTTTCTCCCTTCTTATTAGTTTTTATCCCGCCAATCATATAATGTGCGGTAGGACAAACAGGAATAAAATGTTTTTTTACATCTATACCAAAAGAAAAACAAGTTTTTGTTATATAAGGAAAACGTTTTTTTAAAAACTCAACGTTCAAATGAGTAAGATCTAAATACACATAAGCACTTTTAGTGTCTCTCATTTCGTTAAAAATTGCTCTTGCTACTACATCCCGGGAGGCAAGTTCTTTTTCTTTGTCATATTTCTTCATAAATTTTATTCCAAATTTATTACGCAAAACTCCTCCTTCTCCTCTGGCTGCTTCCGAAATTAAAATACGCGATGCCCCTGCTATATATAATGTAGTAGGATGGAATTGTATAAATTCCATATCGATTATTTTTGCTCCTGCCCGATAGGCAAGTGCTACACCACATCCCGTAGAAACAACAGAATTAGTGGTTTCCCGATAAAGTTGTCCAATGCCTCCTGTTGCCACTATCGTTTTTTGAGCATAAATAACCTTACGTCCCTGTCCTTTTATTTCAACAATAGCCCCAAAACAAACCCCTTCCTTGTGCAATAAATCTATAGCATAAGTATACTCCAAAATCCTGATGTTTTCGTTTTGTTTAACTTTGCGAATTAATATTTTTTCTAATTCTTTACCGGTGGAATCTCCCTGTGAATGAAGAATCCTTCGCATGCAATGACCTGCTTCCCGGGTAAATAAAAAATTTCCTTTTTCTTTATCAAAATTAATACCCCACTTAAGTAATTCTTTAATTCTCGCAGGCCCTTCCTTCACTAAAATATTTACGGCTTCAACATCGCACAATTTTTTTCCTGCTCTCAATGAATCTTCCCGGTGTTTTTTAAAAGAATCCCTTTTCGAAAGAACCACAGCTATTCCACCTTGAGCACGTTCCGTATTATTTTCATTGAATTTACTTTTAGTTATTATAAGAACTTTTCCAAACCTTGAACTCTCAATCGCTGCACGAAGGCCGGCAACACCACTGCCAATAACCAGAACATCTGTTTCTAAAGAAGACATTTTTTCCGTATCAAAAGAAATCAAAAACTTTTTTGTTATATCCATTTTTCACCTTTATTATCCGTTATTAAGCCCATAATTCGGGAAAAAATCTATCAGTATATTGCTTAATTGGGCAAATTGTTCTATACTTAATTTTTCTCCCCGAATATCAGATGAAATATTTAATCTTGATAATATTGTGCATAACATCTCTTTTTTCAAACTCAAATTATGAAATGTCACTAAATTATTAATCAAAGTTTTTCTTCGTTTAGAAAAAGCTACTTTAACCAGGGTAAAGAAAAATCTTTCGTTCTTTACATAAACAAACGGCTTTTTTCTTAAAATTAATTTTATTATTGCCGAACCAACCGTGGGTCTGGGGGAAAACACTTCCGGAGGGACATCACTAATAAATTTCACATCACAATAATAGCCGACAATAATGCTTAGCCGTCCATAATCTTTTACCCCCGGAGAAGAAAGAATTCTTTGGGCTACTTCTTTTTGTACCATCAATAAAGCTTCCGCCCAAACCCTTTCTTTTAAGAGTTTCATTATAATAGGAGTTGTAATATAATACGGAAGATTAGCAATAATTTTAAATTTTAAATAATTTTCACTATTCACCGTCTCCAGATTAAATTTTAGAAAATCAGTTTGAATAACTTTTATTTTGTCGGTCATCGGTAAATAATTTTCAAGATATAAACACAAATTCTTATCTATTTCAACAACAACAACTTTACCGGCCTTTTCAATTATCCCTGTAGTAAGAATTCCTTTGCCTGCTCCTATTTCTAAAACTAAATCCTGCTTAGTAATATTTGCTTCTTCTAATATTTTAAAGACAATATTTTTATCTTTTAGAAAATTCTGTCCCCATTTTTTTCGAGGCCTAAAATTAAACAATATATTATCGTTCATATCTATTTATATTTACATAGCCAATCTGGCAGCAATATGTATCGATTCAACCAAACTGGATGAATCTGCAATATTTCTTCCTGCAATATCAAAAGCAGTACCGTGTCCCGGAGAGGTTCGAACAAAAGGCAGCCCAATCGTAACATTTACACAAGAAGAAAAATCCAACAATTTTACGGGAATTAATCCCTGATCATGATACATTGCAATAACTATGTCGTACTTTCCTTTATTCGCATAATAAAAAACCGTGTCGGCAGGATAAGGGCCAAAAACTTTTATGCCTAATTGTTTAGCTTTTTTACAGGCAGGAATAATCTTTTCTTTTTCTTCTTTTCCAAACAAGCCGTTTTCTCCGGCATGAGGATTTAATCCACAAACTACTATACGAGGCTGTTTGATTTTTAACCTTCGGGAAACATCGTAAGCTAATTTTATCTTTTCTAAAACAATTTTTTGATTAATTTTTTCAGGCACTTCGCTGAAAGGCAAATGGGTAGTAACTAAAATCACCTTTAAGTTTTTTCCCAAAAACATCATTGCATATACTTTAGTTGAAGTCTCTTGTGCCAACAATTCCGTATGTCCCGGGAAAAAAACTCCTGCTTTATCCATTGCCTCTTTACATAAGGGCGCCGTAACTATTCCTTGTATCTGTTTTTCCAAAGCAAGATTTATCCCTGCTCTCACATATTCTACCGCAGCCCTCCCACACATTTTTTGAACTTCCCCTATTTTCAAACGGCCAAAATCAATATTTTTTTTATCTAAAACATTAATTGTTCCAAATTTAACTTTTATCTCGTTACAATCAGTAACTGAATTAATTCTCTTTTGGAACTTATATCTTTTTAGATAAAATTTAATTACCTGGACATCCCCTATTACGAAAGGAACACACCAATTATAAATTTTCCTTATGGATAAAGCTTTAATGATAATTTCAGGGCCTATTCCTGCAGCATCACCCATTGTTATCCCAATAATCGGTTTTTTGCACATATTAGTCCTTGATAATTAAAAACTCCTTACTTATTTTAACATTTGCTTTATTCCTTAATTCTTTTACCCATTTTTCATATTTTTCTTCCATCTTTTGACGAAAAATCAAATTTTTTAAATTGTCTTTTACTTCTTCAAGTGTCTTTTTCTGTCTTGCCCTTTTCCCTTCACATTTTATAATATGATACCCAAACTTTGTTTTCACAATATCACTTGTTTGTCCGACATTTAACGCAAAACTGGCTTTTTCAAATTCCGGAACCATTTCTCCTCGGACAAAAAAACCTAAATCTCCTCCTCTTTTGCTACTTGCAGGATCCTGAGAATATTCTTTTGCTAATTCACCAAAATCTACTCCCTTCTTCTTAAGCTTCTTTTGTGCTTCTTTTATTTTCTTTAAAGCACTTGCTTTCTGGCTTTTAGTTGCACTATCACTTACAGTGATTAATATGTGTCTTACCCGAACTCCTTCCGGTTCCACCATTTTGTCTTTATTTGTCTTATAAAATTCTTCTATTTCTTCAGCAGTAGGTTCGCTAATCTTAGATCTAACCGCCATATCAATCAATTCCATAATCATTAGCTGTTTGCGAATTTTTTCTTTGAATTCTTTTTGAGTAATCTTTTGCCTTTTTAACTCTTTTTTAAACTCCTCCCCCCCGGAAAATCTTTCTTTAACACTATCTATCCCTTTTTCAATTTTCCGTTTGGATATTTTTATTTTTTTCTTTTCCGCTTCCTGAGACATCAGTTTCTCATCAATCATTTGATTTAATATTTCTTCTTTTATTTTTTCTATCTTTGATTCAACGTCTTCTTCCCTGGATATTTTTTTGTATTGGTCAATGAATAATTCTGTCTTCTTTTGATATTCATCCAGCAAAATTATCTCCCCATTTACAGTCGCAACAGTTTTATTAATCACTTTTGCCCAAAGGGTAACTGTACAAAAACCCAACAAACAAATTAAAAAAACAACATTCTTTTTAATAGAATTACTTTTCCTTTTTCTCCTCACTTTTTTCCTCCTCATTTGTTATTTCTTCCTCAAGGGAAGTCGAAAAAACTTTATCTAATAATTCATAATTTATTTTTACCTTAAATTTGTCTTTTAATTTCTCTATCCAAAGATCAAATTTATCTTTTTCAATTCTTTTTTTTATTTCCTCTTTTGCTTGATTAAAGTCTTGGGGTTCTAATTTTTTTATATCGGTCAGCTTCACAATGTGAAACCCTAATTGGGTTTTAACAATATCACTCAAATCACCTTTGTTTTCCAGAGAAAAAGCTATTTTTTCAAATTCAGGAAGCATAAAAATTTCACCTTGCCTAAAAAAACCTAAATCCCCGCCCTGC
>JAUVLC010000026.1 GCA_030595925.1 Clostridia bacterium
TCAAAACAAAAGACAAAGACAATTTTTCCCCCTTTGAAAAAGGGGGTTAGGGGGATTTAGTTAAAAGATGGGTGAATTTTAAAAAAAGTCAAGAGAGGGGAGGTGAAAAAACAGTGTGGATTTTGAAAAGGGGAATAAAAAAGGGGGTAGTTTTATTATATCCGATGGTAATAATTTGTTTTCTTTTATTACCGGTAAAAGCATTTTCTCAGGATAAATGGAAGACACAGGAAGGATTTGATTTTTATGCCAGGACTCCGATGAATGCTTCTTTACGGTCATTATTATTACCGGGTTGGGGACAATTCTTTAATCAACAAAAGACAAAAGGCTATATTATTACTGCAGGAGCATTGGCAGGTTTAACCGGAGCGATATTGATGTACAGTAAAGCCAATGATACTTACAGTAAATATGAAAAGAAGAAAGAGCCTGAACATCCTTTGTATGATGATTATTGTGAGCAGTTGGATACGAGTAGAATTTGCGGATATGTGGCAGCAGCTTTTTGGACATGGGGAGTAATAGATGCTTATTTATTTGCTTCTTCTTCAACCACAAGTGCTAAAGGAGAAAAAAAAGAAGGGTTGGTTTTTCAAATGCAGGGAACAGAGCGATTTGTTTTGGCCTATAATAAACTGTTTTAGTGTTTTGCAGAATTTTAAATAATTAAAAGGAGAAAAAAATGAAAAAGAGTTTAATTTATTTAATTGCAACTGCAGTGGTCGGAGGGTTTTTATTTGGTTGTACACCGTTAGAGCAATCGGTAAAAAAAGATACAGGAGCCGGTTCTACGGCGAAAGTAAAAACTGCTGTTTCTAAAAGAAGTTCTACCGGATTTAAACCATTTTATATCTATACGGAAGAAGGTTCTATGAGCAACAACTATTGTCCTTCCGGTTGGATGGGAGACATAAGTGATTTGAAAATGGATGGTGCCTGGGCAATAAAACCTCATTCCGGAAGAACCTGTTCTAAAATTTCTTATTCGGCAAAAGGGCCTAATGGCTGGGCCGGTATTTATTGGCAGGAACCGGCAAATAATTGGGGAACGGTAAAAGGTGGTTTCAATTTAACGGGAGCAACAAAGTTTACTTTTTGGGTAAGGGGTGAAGAAGGGGGAGAAAAAGTCGGAGGTTTTACAATAGGAGGAATAATGGATGGTTCCGTTTCTTCCGATACGGCTAATGCGGGTCTTACTGTGATAGTATGTACCAAAGAATGGAAACAATATACAATTGATTTAACCGGAAAAGATATGTCCAATATTATTAGCGGGCTTTCCTTTTCAATTGCTAAAGGAGATAATCCCGGCGGAGCTATTTTCTATTTAGATGATGTAAGATATGAATAAACGACGGTTCAGTTAGTGCTAAAAGTTTAATTGGTTAGATAGTTCATTGTTGGATGATTAATAATTAAAGTAATGGTGTAGGAGTGGCTAAGGTTTGTTTAGAAAGAATAAATACTGTCATTCCTATACGTTCTTTTTTAAGAAATTAATTAGAAAAAAAATAAAATTAAAAAATGTTATTCCTTGATAGTGTCTTTAAACTTGATCTTTGTTTTTTATTTTCCTCTCCCTTGACGGGAGAGGATTAAGGTGAGGGTGTCTGTGCCCGTCTTTTTCTTTGTTTTTTTGTAGTTAACTAATAACTTATAACTAATAACTAATAACTTATAACTAATAACTTATAACTGTAGTTTCTGTGCTTTGATGCCTTTGTGCCTGTCGTTTGTCCAAATCCCCCTAACCCCCTTTTTCAAAGGGGGAAAGATTGTCTTTTGTCTTTATCTGTTGTCTATGGACTATCGACTGTGGACTATAGACTAAATCTGTTTTTTATTATTTGTAGTTGCCTCATTTATGAGGCGAGCCCGTCAGTCTGTATGGGTGGGCAGGCAAAAAGGGTTGTGGTTTCTAAACAAAAAAATCCATAAAATAATGTCAATAATTTTTGGCATTACTCAAAAAAGGGGGTATTTAAAATGAAGAAAAACAGAGTGTATTTATTAGCTGTTGTTTTGTTGGTAAGTTTCGTTTCTTTAGGCATTTTTAGCTGCAGTAAGAAAAAGAAGCTCACTTTAAGCTCGTTGATAATTAGTGTAACACCAAATCCGGCATCAGTAACGGTTGGCAATACCGAAAATTTTATTGCCACAGCTTTGCGTGATGGTGACCCGACGGAAGTAGATTTTTCCTGGTCGGTAAATTCCGATACACCGGGCAGTACAGTGGGGACAATAACTGCCGAAGGAGTATTTACTGCCGGGTCTACTTCCGGGGAAGGAACGGTCGTTGCCTCTGCAGAAGGAGACAGCGGCAGCGCCGATGTAACTGTGAGTGGACCGATAATAGTAACTTTTCCGTTTTATGTGTATAAAGATGAAAATGATTTGGCTAATCATTATTGTTGTTCTTATTGGGAAGGGGACACCAGTCTTACTGGTATGGAAATGGGGCAATGTGCTATTAATCCTCACTCAGGAACTACTTGCTTGAAATTTACTTTTTGTTATGATAGTTATTGGTGGTCTGCTTTTTGGTGGGAAGAACCAGCTGATTTTATGAAGAATAGTGGAGTGCCGGGTCCTGGAAAGGGATATAAGTTAACAGGGGCATCAAAACTTACCTTTTGGGCAAGAAGGGAAACCAATGATCCCTCGACTCAATTCTTATTTGGATTAGGATACGAGAACAAGAATGGTGGTAGTGATTCTTGTGGATATATTAGGAGTCAACCTGATTTAGCTTTAACTCAGAGTTGGCAACAATTTACCATCCCATTGGGAGTAAAAGATTTGTCGTACATTAGCGGGGGATTTGAAGCTGCTAGTTGGGGAGCGAAAGGTGATAAAGTTGTTATTTATCTTGACGATATAATGTTTGAGGAATAAGAGCAAATAATAATAGAGATAATAGAGGAATTTAGTTTGAGGGTATATAGCGAGATGAAAAAAATAGGGCATGTTTTTTTGTGTTTTTTCTTCGTTTTTAGTTTTTTGCTTTTCAGTCATTTTTTAGTTCAGGCAAAGTGGCAGATAGAAATCCTTGATGCGGAGGATGATGTAGGGCAATATACCTCTATTGCCATAGATAAAGATAATTACCCTCATATTAGCTATTGTGGATTCCATACAGAAAATGAAATTAAATATATTAACTGGAATGGAATTTTGTGGAATAAAGAAGTAGTTACTTCGATAGCAATGATTAGTACAGCATATGCTTCTATGAAAACAGACAAAAAGGATAATCCACATATTGGTTATTGTAAGGGACCTGGTTCCTGGAGTTTGAAATGTGCTGATTATGATGGTGATTTTTGGAATATAAAAGAAATAGAATGCATAACCGGTCACATGTTTAAAGGGGTATCCCTTGCCGTGGATGGAAATAATTATCCTCATATTTCCTATGTGGAAAGTTTTCCATGTCCTCCTTTTAATCTTGAACTTAAATATACCTGGTGGGATGGTTATTCATGGGAAGGGAAAGGAATTATAGATTATGTGTATAGTACGGTAGGGGTAACTATAGCCGATACCTCGTTAGCCCTTGATACAAATTATGATGCACATATAAGTTACTATTATAATGACGGAAATAACTGTGGTTTAAAATATGTTAAAGGGAAAGGTTATATCTGGCCTACAGCGGAATTTGTAGATCAGGCAGGCAATGTAGGAAAATATAGTTCCCTTAAACTTGATTCCAGCGGAAATATTTGTATTAGTTATTACGACATTGAAAACAAAACTCTTAAATATGCCCTTAAAAAAGTAGGACTTACCTGGTTTCCTTCCACAATAGATTCTTCCGGCGATGTTGGGCAATACACTTCCTTGCAAATTGATTCTAATGACAATCCCCACATAAGTTACTATGATGCTTCTAATGGCCGTCTTAAATATGCCTATAAGAATGGTTCTTCTCCCTGGGCTATTGAAATAGTTGATGCCGAAGGTAAAGTAGGACAGTATTCTTCGCTGGCTTTAGATGAAAATGACCATCCGCACATAAGTTATTATGATGAAACTAACGGCGATCTTAAATATGCTAAATGGATTCCCACTTATTTTATTAAAGGTTATGTTAAAACTTCGTATGGTTTGGGATTGGAAGGTATAACCTTAACTTTATCCGGTGATGATTCAAAAACTTATACTACTACGGATACAGGATACTATGAATTTCTCGATTTAGTTACAGGGAATTATACTCTTACTGCTGCTAAATACGATGGGACTATTTTGTTTGAACAGGAAAAATCATTTGTTTTAGAAAATAATTTGGAAAATCAAAATTTTATCGGTCTGCAAATCGGAGAAATTGAGAAGGAAATAGCGGTACACAATTATCCCAATCCCTCTTGTCGGGGGAAGGGAACTACTTTTGTTTATACTGTTGGTAAAGCAAATAATGTTTCGCTAAATATTTACACTGATGTAGGGGAATTTGTAAGAACAGTTGTGGATAGTTATATTGAACCGGGCACTTATGAAGCAGAATGGAACGGTAAGGATATTCATGGAAATCAGATGGAAGCGGGTTTGTATTTTGTTGTTTTAAAAGTAGGAAATAAAGTGACAAAAAACGCGTTGATTATTCTTCCTTGAGGAGAAAAAAAGTTGCATAAACCAATGCACTTCGTTGCAAGCATAATATCAAGTCTGTTATCATTGGGATGGAAGAAAAGTGTAGTTGCTCAATTTAGATATTGTTGAAAGATTCTGTAGCGGTGGCATTTATGTCACATTTTTAAAAAAGCGATGGTAAATATTGATAGAGGTTAATAAACCTATTCTGATCACAGACGAAGGATCAAATCGCTACCATTAGAAACAATTTTACATTTTTTAACAATATTTTAAGTGCGTCCATTCGCCAAACAGATAATGGATAGGTGCCGGGCTACACTACCTTTTTAAATTCCAAAGAACATTAAAGAGGAAGGGATTCAATTTAGAAAAAAGGAAAAAACTTTCCGCTATTTTGGAAAACCTATGTAAACATTAGACTAATCTCTATAATCCTACAAGAGGAGGAATATGATAAATGGAAAAAACAAAGCAGTATCCGAAGAGTGATCTTTTTAAAAGATTTATTGCTTTACTAATTGATAATGCTTGTTGCTTTGTTGTTTCTTTTATCCCTGTAATTGGGGGAATAACAGGGTGTGTGTACTTTTTGTTTCGTGACGGCTTTGAGTGGGAATTTATTAGATATCAAAGTTTGGGCAAAAAATTAATGAAGTTAAAAGTTGTCGTTTTTAAGGGTGACAAAAATATGCTTGATTTGAAACTTTCATTTATGCGGAACTGGTTATTTGCACTTCCGTTGGCTCTAAGTATTGTTCCATTTGTGGGGTGGATTTTAGCTCTTTCAGTTGGTATTATCGTCTGGCTAATAGAGGGAATAAAGGTAATTACAGATCCAAAAGGAAGAAGATTTGGTGATGAGTTTGCAGATACGCAGGTAGTAGAAGAGACGGTAAAAGTAATTGATCAACAACCAAGCGTAGAGTTGGGAATTGAGAAGAAGAAATACTCAAGGACCTCTAATGTGCTTTTGGTTATGGGTACTATTTGTTTGGTTGTTATTCTTGGTTTGGGGTTTGGCTCTTACAAGGTTTATCAAGGGATAAAGGGAGTGTTAATAGATGAGGTAATTGAAGAAAAAACTGGAGATGTTGGAGAGGAGATAAGAACGAAGATGGGGGAAAAGGTTGTTGAAAAAGTGTTAGGTGTAGATTGCAAATTTGGTAAACTACCTAAGCATTTTTTAAAGGATATACCCATATATGAGGGGGCAAAAGTAGAAACGAGCATGGAGTTTGGAGGAAAAATGTTAAGTATCACATTGAGAATATTGGCACCTCTGGATGAAGTAGTGAAATATTATAAAATAGAGTTTAAAAAAAGAGATTGGGAAATTGTAATGGGATTTACACAAGAAGGAATTTCATCTTTTGCTGCTACAAAAGATGATGGGAAAGAAATTCAGATACAATTTGAGGAGAATGAAAAAGAGACAACCATTGACTTAGTGTATTTTTATGGAAGACAGGAATTAGGACTAGAAGGAAAGAAAAATGATAAGATTTAGTAGTTGTGCAAAGTATATAGTTTTTAGTATTATTATTTTAGGAATAGGGGTAATATTATATTTTTTATTTAACATTTCAAGAAATAAAAGGACATTTTTTTTAGGAAAAAGATATTCATACATAGAAGAAAAATCCAAACAACTCGATTTCAACGCTGACAAGATATTATCGTTTGTCAAGAATGAAATTAGATATGAAAAATATAATGGTTGCTTAAGGGGAACAGTAGGCACATTATGGTCGAAGGCAGGGAATGATATAGATAAATGTAGTTTAGCTATTGAATTATTAAAATATGCAGGTGTAGATACAAAGTTGCTTAAAGGTGGTAATGAATACTTTATTGGCTATAAAAAAGACAAGGATTGGATTTCATTCTGTCCTGTTTCAGAGGCGAAAGAAGAAAAATTTGAAGTTTTAAAAGATATTCCGGATATTATTAAACATAAATTAGAAATTATTGTGAGATGTTATTATAATGGTTCAAATTATGAAGATGATATTATTTATAAGAATGATACAGCATTTTTTATAAACAGGAAGAATGTTTTGGAATTTAAGAAAAAAATGTTTGGTAGAGGTAAGGTAGTGCCTTGTTTAATATGTGGCGATGAAATTATTCAGGGAAAGGGAAATATAGAGAAAATAAAGAAATTGGTATTAATTTTTAATATTTACTCTCCAAATAAGGAGAAACAGGTATATCAACGAACTATTTTTGATATAAACCGTGAAGTTGGACATCGGATAGGAAAAATAAAAGATAAATATGTGTTTATTGTTTTGCCTAATTTTATAGATAGAAACATATTAGAAAAAGAATCACGTATATTTCGTTCAAATAAAGAAAAGATGCCTATAGATGATGAAATTGTTTTTAAAAATCATCTATTATGTATGAGTTTTGCAGTAATATCTGACATAAATACGAAAAAGATATTAAGAAATACAAACGGTAAAGGGTATTTTACTTCACCAAGAATAATTATTGCTTCCAGAGAATTTGAGATGATAGGGGGGAAAGAAATGCCTAATCAAAGTTTAGATTTGTTAAAAAATAACATAGCATTATTCTCTCCTGATTACAAGAAAATCAATACTATGCGTGGTATTGGCGACAATGTCATAGAAGGAATGGTTTTGGATATATTCACTAATCAAAAATGTATTACTACTACCCATTTATTTAATGAATTATATAAAGAGAATTACGGATATGAAGACAGTACATTTTCTAAAAGGGTTTCTTTATATCTTCATAATTTGCAGAAAATAGTTAGTGAAAATAAAGATGTAATTTTGACTATAAGTTCGGGGGGATATTCCGTAAAGATAAAAAATTGTTTCCCCGGAGTAGAAAAGAGCGAAAAAGAATTAAGTGTTTTATTTGCTGAAGATGAGAAAGTAGTATTAGAAAAGAACTTTCCAAAGAAATTAGCTTTCGTCAGGGATAAGGATAAAAATATTTATTATGTGAATTATAGAAAAGAAAGCATTGAGGATTTATCTTTTTTAATTGAAGATATTTTTATGAGAGGATTTCAATTAGGGCTAAACTATGAACCCGTTATAGCTAAAACTAAAGAGATACTTGAGACCGAAAAATTAAAAATTACAAATACAAATAAGATTGTGTATAGCCTTACTGTAGATAATAAAGAACATAAATTAACCGCATATCTCAGGAGAAAAAAAGGTAATAAATTTAATATGGATTGGGTTGTAGAACATGGGAGAATTATGGGTTCTGCAAAAGTTCGTTATCCGGTAAAATATATATTTAGAATTGATGATGTGATGTTTGAGAAGGATTTTAGTGGTATCAAAAAAATTGCTTTTGGTATTGAAGACTATATGATAGAGGATAGAGAGAACATGAAAGTTTCAGAAAATTATGAAGATTATGAAATTGTATATAATGGGAAGAGCATAGTTGTAGAGACTATGGTGTTAAAAGATAATAAAGACACAAAGATCTGGATTTTTAATGATAAAAAGAGTTATTTAGTGTTGAAATTAGAATCCACAAATTATAAGCATGAAATTAAATCAATCACTAATGGAGAAGTTGATAATATTCTGTGTGGAAAAGTTAGTGACGAAAAGAGCAAAAAAGGAATTAATAATGTTACTGTTTCTCTTTTAAAAACGAAACTTTTCGTGACAACCTGGGGAGATGGCAGTTTTGAAATCAACTTTAATGAACCTGTAAATTTAATAGATAATTCTGTTATATTGTTTTTAGATAACTCCGGCAGTATGGGTGATACATTGAAAAACAATCCCAAAAGTTCTACCAAAACGGAGTTGGCACAGAAAGCGGCTTTTAATTTGTTAGAAAATCTTCCTCAAAAGACTGAGATAATGTACTGTAATTTTTTGGGGGGTAATCCATTTAGTGTCGATAAAGAACGTGTTAAAAAAGATATCTCTAATACTATAGGAGGTGCTGGAACGCCTTTAACTACATCTGTTTATAATGTCTTACAATCAATGGACAAAGGCGCTTTAGGTAAAAATCAAAAAATAATCTTACTTTCTGATGGGAAAAATGTGGAGAAAAAAGAAACAATGGCAGAAGCCTATAAAAAATCTAATTATAAAGTGCCTTTTTATACTCTAGGATTTGATATCGAAGCAGGCAGTAAAGCTGAGGAAGAATTAAAAGAGATTGCCGATATAAGTGGCGGTAAATATGTGAGGGCAGAAAACTTAAAAGAGTTAAAGAAAGCATTTTTTGAATTTTCAAAACCAATTGTTGAAGAGAATAATGATACAATTAATATTTCGGTAGAGGGTTATGAAGAGGTTCACCAAGAGATTTTTTTAGATAGGAAATATGAGTCTTTAGAATTTAGTTTAAAAAGAAAGAATATAAAAACAGAAGAGGAAGGAAAAAAAGTTATAATTTTTTTAAAGGAAAATTTGACGAAATTAGAAGATCTAAAAATCAGGAAACAAGCAAAGGAATTAGTGAGTAAAGCAGTATTAACTAATGAGGATATAAGGGTAATATTGCCAACAGAAATGATAGATTATAATTTTGTACACACAATTGGCTGGTGGGAATTAAATGTAAGAACGGGAGAATTAGTAGGTAGAACAGAAGATGGACTATATGGGGCCGCAACAATGGCAGGAGCACTTGTAGCAGCTACAGGACATAGTGCAGGAAAAATAGCAGTAACTATGGGACAAAATATTGATGGGGCTAATGGGCTAAGAAAATATGGCAGCTTTATTGCCGGGATGTATTGCCAATCGGCAGGAATGCTTGGTGCAGTAATAGAAGAAATAGACATGGAAAGAGAAGGTGGGTGTATTAGTATTAGTAAATGGGTAGAATATGTTGATAAGTATGCCTTTGTATTTTCGGAAGACTTTTTAACTGAAATGGGTACTATTTATGATAAAGAATCTTTTAGAAAAGGGATAAAATGTGTGTCTAATACTTTTAAAAAAGGAGATACATCTTTATTCCTTGAAAAACTGATAGATTTTTCCCCCGTTCCTGTTTTAATGAAAAAAAAATAAGGACACCTGTTCCACCTCCTGGGTGGAATCACTGCAACCCTGATAAGTGAGGAAAATACAGAATAGCTACAAAGACGAAGAATATTTGTAGAGATATTTGGGGGGGGAAAATAAGATGGGGAGTAGTGGAGGGAAAAGGAGAACGAATTTATGAAGAAAAAAAGTATATTTATAATAATTGCTTTATTAACGGTGAGTAGTTTAGTTTTTAGTTCTGAAATGAAAGTGCCTGCCGGGGTGCAGGTGTCTGCCCTGGGGGGAGCTGGGACTTCGCTTGTACGCGAAGAAGCGGTATATTATAATTCCGCGGCACTTGCTTTTTTTAGAACTCCTTCGGTAGTTACTTCTTGGCAAAGATGGTATGATTTTATCGATAAAGGACAGGTTATAGGGATTTTGCCTTGCTTTAAAAATATAACTCTCGGTATTTTTGATAGTTATTCGACTACGGAAAAAATAGATTGCTGGGATGAAGATAATAATCAGGTTGATTCTTCCCGTTTTTCTTCTAATTTAGTAAGTATGTCCGCGGGGTGGAGACTGATAAATAATTTATCCGTAGGCGGAAGCATAAAATATCTTACTGAAAACACTGATGATGAAAAGGTGTCCTCGGATGTTGCCGGAGATTTAGCCGTTTTTGGTCAGTACAAAAAAATGCTCAATATGGGAGTTAATTGGCAAAATATCGGCGATAAGCAGGAAAGTGTAGTAAAGGTAGGCGTGTCTATATTGGATGAATCAGGAAAACTTTCGCCGTTTCCTACTGTATTTAGTTTAGATTTAAATTACCCGTTACAATTCAAATCGTATTTGTCTCTGGGAATAGAAACATTTCTTTATTCAATATTATATGTTCGTTTGGGATATAGGACAGGGTCGTTGGACCTTGAAAGATTAGGATATTTGAACGGGTTAAGTATAGGGTTTGGAGTTAAACCTGTTCAGGAAAGTAATTGGCAGTTAGATTATGCCTTTGTTCCTAACGGAGATCTAGGAGAAATGCACAAGGTGGGTTTAGGATATAAATTTGGGAAGAAAATAAAACCGGCGAAAACAGAAAAGGAATATTTATCCTTACAGGAAGAAAAATTTGTTGATGAGGAAGAAATAGAAGTAGAGGTTGTTTTTCAGGAAGGAATGCAGGTAGCACAACAGAAAAATTATTTAGAAGCAATACTTATTTTTAAAAAGTGTCTAAAACAAAATCCGGATTATCAGGAAGCAAAAGATGTGCTAAAAGAAATTACGGCTAAGCTGGATAAAGAAATTAATCAGGAAGGGCAGGATTCGATGATTTTTCAGAGCGTAAAAAAATATTATATAAAAGGCATTGACGAGTATGAAAAAGGTAATTTTGAGGGGGCAATTGTGGAATTTAATAAAGTATTAAAACAAACCTTTCACCCTAAAACCGGTAAATATTTAGAACAGGCAAAACAACATCTTTCAATAATTGAAAACAAAAAACAAGCAAAATTATATGTTCAACAGGCTAAAAAATCAATTCAGGAAGGGCTATATATTCAGGCAAAGGAAAAATTGGAAAAAAGTCTTTTTTGTTATCCTGGGTATTTGCCGGCTAAGAAGTTATTAGAGCAGGTGTTGCTCAAGACAGAGGGAGAGCAGAAAATAAAGAAACATCTAACAAGGGGGAGAAAGAATTTTAATAAAAAACAATATGAAAAATCTTTAATTAATTTTTATCATGTTTTAAAACTTAATCCGGAAAATAAAGAAGCCTTACAAATGGTGAGAAAATGCGGGTTAAAAATTATAAATACGGATAAAGTAGAAGAGCTTTCTAAAAAAGTAAGGAAAGATTGTTTTGAAAAGGGGAAAGTTTTTGAAAAAAAAGGGGAATATCAAAAAGCTATTTATCAATGGACAAAGATAATTATAAGTCAACCGACGGATATAGAAGTGCTTAAAGAAATAAAAAGGGTTCATTATAAAGCACAAAAAAACAAAAAAGAAAAACAGCTTGTTTTGAAACAAGGAAAGGAAAAAATCAAGCAATACAATAAAAAAGCTGAAGAATTTTATAAGAAGGGTGAATATAATTTTGCTGTTGAATACTGGCAGAAAGTTTTGAATTTAGCTCCGGAAAACAAACAGGCGAAAGAAGGAATAAAAAAATCCGGTGAAAGATTGAAAAAGATGGCGGGTAACGGTGTTAATATGAAGGTGGTGGAAGAGTATTATAAACAGGGCTTGATTTACTATAATCAGGGGAAATACCGGGAAGCAATATTTGAATGGAAAAAAGTTTTAGATTTGGTGCCTGACCATGAAAAAGCAAAGGCAAATATAAAAGCGGTAGAAGAAAAAATGCAGGTGAATAGATAAAGATAAAGACAAAGAATAGTCCATAGTCCACAGTCGATAGTCCATAGACAACAGACAAACAGAAGTCCATAGTCGACAGTCCATAGTCCATAGATAACGGATAAAGACAAAGATAAAGACAAAAGACAAAAAATAAAAGACAGGCACAAAGGCATCAAGGCACAGAGGCACAAAGTTAAAAGACAAAAGACAAAAAATAGTCCATAGTTCACAGTTGATAGTCCATAGATTACAAATAAAAGAAAGTTATGAGTTACGAGTTATTAGTTATAAGTTGAAAAAATTAAAGACAACGGATAAAAGATAAAAAATAAAAACAAAAGATAGGCACAAAGTTAAAAGATAAAAGAAAGCGACAGTGGGAAGTTCTAAAAAAAAGTCGGATTTTAATAGGAGAAAAAAAATGAAATATAAATTTAAACTGCAGGAAGGAAATAATCCTGAGATTGAGCTCGAAAAATCTTTTTGGTTAGGGAACATAAAAGTTTATGTTAACGGCAAAGAAGTTGCGCGATTAAAGGAAAAAGGAAAACCTTTTCCTCTTCCTATGGGTGATGGAACAGTCAAAAAGATGCTGGTAAAAGGCTGGCTGGATGATGTTCCCAAGGTTATTGTTGATGGGAAAGAGATACTGTTAGCCAGGAAACTATTTTGGTACGAATATGTTTTAGGTTTTATACCTGCGGTACTTTTAATGGGAGGTGCATTAGGGGGGGCTTTTGGTGTTATAGGAATAATGTTTAATTTTAAAATCTTAAGATCTTCTCATACAATGCTTATAAAAAGTCTATTTATTCTTGGGGTTACAGTGTTTTTGTTTTTTTGTTATGTAGCATTTGCTAATTTGTTTTATTTTTTATTGGCTATGGTAAGAAGCATATAAAAAAATACGTTATGGGAAAAATTAAACTTATCTTGACATTGGGTTTATGCAAAGGTATAATGCTTTTACCTCTTTTTTATTTTTAGTGTTTGTTATAAAGTATCTATTTTTTCTGAATAGATGCTTTTTGTCTTATTTAGTGGACATAAAAAATGAATATTAAAAGGAATTTTAAGGAAAAATGAAGAAAAAGAATGTATTAAAGTTTATGATAGCTATAAACTTGATAGTAATTATTGTAATTATCTGGTTTGCCTGGCTGCAATCTCCGAAACCTGATTCGGTAGATAGTCCGGAAATAAAAATAGAAATGATAAAATTGGATCCGGTGGAAAGTTTTAAAAAACCTCCGCAGAAGAGTGTACCCAAACAGAAAAAGCCGGAGAAAAAGGTGAAAAAATCAGAAAAAAAACCGAAAAAAAAAGTTATTACTAAAAAACCATCCAAATTTCATATTTATGGTTTACTCAGTGATAAATATGCAGAACCTTCTTTAAAATTTGATACGGCTAATCCCGGTAATCCGGATGGAGGTTATTTAGGTGCATGGGGATCGGCGAAAGTAAAGGGGGATGTTCCGGATACATACACTGACCCTCCTTCCAGCTTTAAAATTACTTGTATCGGCGGATGGGGTGGTGTTTGGTTCCAATTTGGGTTTGATCCTGACAGCCCTCCTGGGAAAGCCAGGGAAAAAGATATGACTGATTATGGAAAATATCTAAGATTTGATATGAAGAGCGACGGAGAAGTGATTGTTGGTATGGAATGGTGGGATGATGTTGCGCAAAATAAAGATTCAGCGGATATAAAGATTAAACAGGATTTAAATTTTCCTACGGATACTAAATGGCATTCGGTTAAAATAGAGTTTACCAAAATAAAAGGGAAAAATTATGGACATCCGATTAATTTTAAAAAGATAAAACTTCCGGTAAGTTTTTCCGGGGAAAATGTTACCTTTTATGTTGATAATTTGAGATGGGAAAAGTAAAGACGAAGACAAAACAAAAGTCCATAGTCGACAGTCCATAGTCCATAGATAACAGATAAAGACAACAGAAAAAAGACTGCAAATGGCGAATAGCAAATAGATAGTTATGAGTTAAAAAATTTGGGAATTTGAAGTTGGGATTTGGGAGTTTGAAAGGACAGTCCATAGTCCATAGATAACAGATAAAAGATAAAGACAGAAGACAGGCAGAGAGGAAAAAGACGAGGGATGATTATTCGCTTCGCTCATTAGGACGAGAGAAAAGAGCCGAAGGATGAGGGACGATCATTCGCTTTGCTCATTAGGACGAAAGATGAAGGACGAAAGACGAAAGATATGGACATATATTTGCGATGTTAATCACAATGGAACGAAAAGTAAATACATTTTGTAAATAAAAAAGGTCGTGTTAGTGAACGAAGTGAACGGTCATTCTTCGTGTTAGCGAAGCGGTCGTCTTTCATGGGGAGTTTGCTTAGGATTTAGTATTTATTCTTTGTCTGTTATCCGTAATCTATGGACTATTGACTGTGAACTATGGACTGTCTTTTGTCATGACAATGTGTGACGCAACTATTTGTGACAATGTTTGTGAGGTGGGGGTTTAGTTGAAAAAGTTATCAATTATTTTAAAATATGGGGTGGTAGTCTTTTTTTTATTAAGCATTAATTATTTAACTGCTTTTTCTCAGGAGAAAAAAAGTACTACTCTTTATTTGTATTTTGCTGATGAAGGCATTTATCCCGATACGAGTATTTTGCAAGACCCTTTTAATCCTTATGCTAAGTATTCAGCAAGTGAATTGGAAAGAGTTAAATGGAATCATATAGATAGTGGAAATCCGCGTGAGGATTTTTATGTATGGGCAACTCATCTTGCCCTGACTCCCGGAGCAGAAGCTCAATATTATACAGCGAAGGCTTTAGAAAAGGCAGGTTTATTGGAAGAACGTGTGCGTAATATGCCGCGTAAAGGAATGGTTTTTCGGGGTTTTGGTAATTTAAAAAAACAAGCGATTAGGGCATATCAGGTAATAATTGATTATTGGCCGCAAGCAAAGAGTTATGATCCGAGACAGAATTTATGGTGGTCATTGGAAGAAGGTGCCCGTGAAAATATTTACCGTTTGGGTGAAATACCGGTTATTCATCGCCGTACACCATTTTCCTTAGTAGGTGGAAAATACGAGATGAGAATGATAACTAATAATACTACAGGGTACAATCAATATGATTGGGCCTGGCATCCGGAAGGAGTAGAAACGGAAAAATGGGGGATTAATCAGTATCATTCTTTAGGAATGGATTGGGGTTTAAATTATGGCCGGCAGATTGAAGGGGTTTGTGGAATAGAAGTGTATGCCAATAAGGTTGCTTATTGGGACACTCTAACTTCCCGGGAAGAGAATGTCGGGATAGTTATTTCTAAAGTAAATTTAAATCTTTATGGAGATTTATTTGATACCTGGATATTTAAAAATGTAGGGCATTATCATTGGGGGGATATGCTGGGATTTTACCGGGAAATGTATGAGACCGAGTGGGCTAAGCAATGTAATACATTTGCACCTCAAGGAGTGGAAATTAGTGGACGGGGGATTTTAGACGGGATTACTATGATTGCCGGAGAAGACCCGATTTGGGGAAATAGTTCGGAGGTTTTTCTAAAATATGAAAAAACCATAGAATTAATTAATTTTAAATTGATGTATAAAGACAAATTGACCGATGAAGAAACAGGAAGAATAGATTATGTTTCCGGTGGAGGGATGAATTATTACGATTTTAATCCCTGGGATGATCAGATGAGCGCTTTCGCTTTAACCATTGGAGAAAAAGAAAGATTTTCTGTGGAATCAGAGATAGGAAAATTTGATGCCGATGAAAAAGATATAGTTTTGGGAATAAAGGGGAAGGTTAAACTTATTCCGGGACAAGCAGAAATTTTAGCGCAATATGTTAATGCCGAGTTGTATGCGGGGAACAAAAAGGAATTAAATCTGGAGGCAAAATTGATGCCTGTACCCTGGTTTACTTTGGAAGGCAGCTTTACTCAGCGGGAAAATATTCAGGGTCCTACTTCTGTATTTCCTCCCCTGGTTTTAGATAATAGGGAAGGAACAATTATTAAAGGGTCTGTTATTTTTGATACTACGCCGGAAATTCCTTTCCGACTCTGGGACGGGAAATTTAATGAAGATGAAAATGCCCCATTCGCTTTGGAAGCAGGATATGAACTTGCCGATTATCCGGAATATACGGACAGGCAAAAACATTATAATTATGAGCATCAGGTTTGGTGGGAAGAAACAATTGGTTCTCAGGGGAGGTCCCCGGCGAAATTAGATAAAGTATTTGCTCGGTTGGTATTGAATCCTTTTAATCGGGGAGATAGTATAATAGTGAATTTTAGTACCGGTTTAAAGCAGGCGGAAGCAGGAGCGGTTCATGTAGTTGAGGAAACAACCCGTTTCAAAGATATTGAACTGAGTGCTAAAATAGGATTTTTTAGAGGAAAAATTAATTGTTTTCTGGATGATTGGATGCCTTACCAGATAGATGGCCCTTTATACGGGAAGACTTATGATGAGAGGTTTATCGTTTATTTGGGGCGGGTGTTTGACCGGGAAGAAAAATTAAAATTGGGTATAGAATATGAGCAGGTAAATGACGACGACCAATCAGCCGAGTATAAAGAGTATCGGCTTATTTGCAGTTTAAAATTTTAATTGGGAATTAAACGAGACCAAAGGGTTTATCGGTTTGGAGTAACGTTGAAAAAATCGGGTTTTGATATAGGAGAAATTTTATGATTAAAAAGATTTTAAAGAAAATGAATTCTGAAGCAATAGGAGGGTATTTATTTATTTTACCTAATTTTATCGGATTTTTACTTTTTACTTCTTTACCGGTAGTTGCTTCTTTAGTACTTAGTTTTTGCAAATGGGATTTATTTACCCCTTTCCCTAAATTTGTGGGATTGACTAATTTCGTAAAACTTTTTAGTTTTCATTTTAAAGACGGATTTATTTTTCAGTCTTTATGGTCTTATTTTTCCTTCTGGCGTTATTTTATTCCTAATGACCCTGAATTTTGGTATTTTTTGTACAATACTGTTTTTTTTATGATTGGGATTCCTCTTTCTATGGCCGGGTCGTTGTTTTTAGCTATAGTGATGAATCGCAAGTTAAAAGGAATTACTTTTTTTAGGACAATTTTTTTCTTGCCGACAATGTCTTCCGTAGTGGCTATTTGTTTGCTCTGGAGATGGGTATATAATACGAATTATGGATTGTTGAATGTTCTTTTATCTAAAATAGGTTTACCCGGATTGCCCTGGTTAAACAGTACTCTCCTGGCTAAGCCGGCGCTTATTTTAATGGGGTTGTGGATTTGTATAGGGGGGTTTAATATGCTTTTATATTTGGCGGCTTTACAGGGTATTCCCCAATATTTATTTGAAGCTGCGGATATAGACGGAGCAAATGCCTGGCAAAAATTTAAACACATTATTTTACCGATTATTTCACCAACGACTTTTTTTATTTTTATTATGAGCATTATTTCCGGTTTTCAGGGTGGATTCCAAAATGCTTATTTGATGACAAGGGGGGGGCCTGCAGGGTCAACAACAACGTTAGAATATTATATATATAGCAATGCTTTTACCTGGCATCATATGGGATATGCCTCTGCTATTTCATGGTTTTTATTTGTAATTATTTTTGGTGTTACTATGTTAAATTGGCGGTATGGCGGGCAAAAAGTACATTATTGAAAATTTAAGGGGGAGATTGTGGATAAGAAAAAAAGTTTAAAAAAGCAGAAATTAATTTTAGATATAGTTATTTATTGTATACTTTCAATAGTAGGGATAACGATGCTTTTCCCTTTTTTATGGATGTTTTCTACTTCCCTGAAAGATTTGAGCCAGGTATTTACTACCGGTATAAATCTTATTCCCAATCCTATTAAATGGAGTAATTATGTTAAAGCCTGGAGTTCAATTCCTTTTGGAAGATTTTATATAAACAGTATTTTTGTTGCCGTAACAATAACTGCAGGGCAGGTATTTACCAGCAGTTTAGCTGCCTATGCTTTTGCCCGTTTAAAATTTCCGGGAAGAGATAAATTGTTTTTTGGCTATTTAGCCACAATGATGATTCCCGGGACAGTAACGATGATTCCGGTATTTATTTTAATGAAAACTATGGGTTGGTTGGATACCTATAAAGCATTGATTTTACCGGGGATGTTTACTGCTTATGGGACTTTTATGCTGCGGCAGTTTTTTATGACGTTACCCCATGATCTGGAGGATGCAGCTAAGATTGACGGATGTAGTTTGTTTGGTATTTATTGGCGGGTAATTCTCCCCTTATCCAAGCCTGCGTTGGCGACATTGGCTACTTTTACTTTTATCTGGAATTGGGGTAATTTCATTTGGCCATTGGTTATAACTAATTCGGAAAAAATGAAGACATTGCCCATCGGACTTTCTTATTTTCAGGATTTACATTCTACGGAATGGACTTTACTTATGGCTGCATCTCTTATTGTGCTTGTTCCGGCGTTGATTGTTTTTATTTTTAATCAACGTTTTTTTACCAGAGGAATAGCTTTAACCGGGATGAAAGGCTAAAAAATTAAGAGTTCTGCGAAATGCCACATTCTGTCATTCCGCACTTGCAGACTGTGTCATAATCAATGTAGTTGCCCAATTTATTGGGCGGAACGGATAATAATGATGCCTCATAAATGAGGTAACTACAAGTGCTTCAAAAAATCAGAGTTGGGACACGGTCTGTTCGCAGGAATGACAATAAGAGTAAAAAGGCTATTTTGCAAAAGTCTATAAAAATTTAAAAAAGGAGGAAAATATGCAGGGGTTTTTTAAGAGAATGAAAAAGTGTTCAGGGTTGTTGTTGGTTGGTTTAAGTGTGATTTTGTTAGCGGGATGTGGAAAAAAGGAGGAGGTGGAAGGTAAAAAAGTAAATATTCGGCTTGCTTTTTGGGGGGGTGTAGAGGAGAAAAAAATAATTACCGATATTGTTACTGATTGGGAAGTAAAACAATCAAAAATAAAAGTAGAGTTGGAACATATTCCTGTTACTTCTTATCTGGATAAAATATTAACGGAAATTGCAGGGAGAAGAGCTCCGGATGTAATTTTTTGTGATGTAAATGCTTTTGTTCCCTTTTTTTATAAAAATGTTCTTTTGGATTTAACCCCTTTAATTGAGAAAGATGAACAATTCAATGTTAAGATAAAGGATTTTTTTCCGGAAGTTTTAGCTCGATTTACCAGAGAGGGAAAAATTTTCTGTATTCCCCGGGATACTGCACCTTTTGCAGTAATTTATTATAACAAAGATTTATTTGACCGGTTAAAAATTCCTTATCCTACTGATGATTGGGATTGGGATACATTCTTGAAAATAGCCAGGAAATTAACCGTTGATGAAACAGGGAAACATCCTGAGGATAAAGGATTTAATGATAAAAAAGTGAAGCGTTATGGGTTTTGGTGTTGGACCTGGCAAAATTTTGTTTATAGTAACGGAGGGAAAATAGTTGATGATATAAATAATCCTACTACTTGTCTCTTAAATCAGCCGGAAGCAGTAGAAGGTTATCAATTTTATGTGGATTTAATGAATAAATATAATGTAGCTCCTTCCGGAGATGCCTTAGCTAATATGGGGATAGGAATTGACCAGATGTTTGCTATGGGGAAATTGGGAATGTATCAATCAGGAATTTGGGATACACCTCATTTGAGGGAAATGCTTAAATGTAATTGGGATGTAGTTATGTTTCCTAAAGGGCCGAAAGGAATAAGAGGATTTGCTACCGGAGGTTCCGGATATGCAATAACATCTGCAACAGAGCATCCTCAGGAAGCATGGGAAGTAGTAAAATGTTTAGCCGGGGATGAAGGACAGGAAAAATTAGCGGATACAGGGCTTGCTCAACCGGCAAATCGGAAAATAGCCGAAGGAATCCATTTTGCTCAAGGTTCTGCTGCCCCTTTAAATAAGGGGATGTTAAATGAAGCGGTTAAATATGTAGTTTACGATCCGTTTCATATTCGTTGGCGGGAAGCACAGGATAAATATATTACCCCTAAATTGGATTTAATTAATTCCGGGAAAATATCCGTTGAAGAAGGATTCAAAAAAATAGTTCCCAGGGTAAATATTTTGTTGCAGGAAAAAGAATAATATTAGAAAACGGAGAACGTTGGAATCAGGTTTTTATCAAAACTTCATTTAATAAAGGAAGCGATTGGTAATGAGGGGGAAAAAAACCGCATTTACTTTACTTGAACTGATGATTGCCGTTGGTATTATTAGTTTATTGGCAATAGTGGCGATTCCTCAATTTGTTGATTTAATAGGTAAGTCAAAAGAGGCAACCACCAAGGGTAATTTAGCAATTTTAAGAACAGCGGTTAGTGTTTATTATGCAGATAACGAAGGAATGTGGCCGCAGCAAAATAAAATATTGGATAATGATGCCACCTGGCATTATGAAAGCAGTTGGTATCCGGGAGCAACCGGGGTCGATACTCGTCCGGGGTATTTTGAAGATTTAATGGTAATGCAGGATAATGACACACAGCCTAAATATCTCGAACGGGTTCCTAAAGCTTATATTGGTCAAAACTGGAGGGGCGCAGGGGGATTTAATAAAGAGGGAACAAGTATCGTGGGAACTTATCATATTGATGTGCAGACGGGTGTTCCGGGGACGGGAAGTATTGCCAGGCGAGGACCGGATACGGAATGGTTGTGGGAAGTATGGATGTATTGTTGTGATACAGGAGAGGTTTGGGTTAATGCCAATAAATTTGCCGGTCCAAGATTTGATACAAAAGGTAAGCCGATTACAAGCTGGTAAAGGGGGATTTTAAAGAAATGAATTCTGTTAATTTAAAGGATGGTTATTTTCAGGTCAATGGGAAAAAGCAGTTTATTCTATCGGGAGAAGTGCAATATTTTAGAATTGAAAAAAATAAGTGGAGAAAAATGTTAGATGGTTTGTGTGAGGCAAACTGCAATACTCTTTCTACTTATGTCCCCTGGAATTGGCATGAATATGAACAAGGAAAGTTTGATTTTACCGGAAAGACTCATCCCAGCAGAGACCTGGTAAGTTTTTTAAAATTAGTTAAGGAATATGGCTTGAATTTAATTATTAAAGGGGGACCCCATATTCATGCGGAGTTTTTAAACGGAGGTATTCCTAAATGGGTTCTTTCCGGGTATCCGGAAGTGCTTTGTTTAGATAGTGAAGGAAAACCTACCGGCAATTATGCTTTTTATCCTCCGGTAACCTATCTTCATCCGACTTATATGCAGTTGGTAAAAAAATGGTATAAAGCATTTACCGAAATAGTGCTTCCTTATGACAATGTTATTTTATGGCAAATAGATAATGAAGTGAGTTATAGTTTATCTTTTTTTCATTATTCATCCGGGCAGGCTTTTACCGGAGACTATAATCCTTTTCTGGTAAAAAAAAATGGGCTTTATCAACAATATTTAAGTAAAAAATTCGAAGATATAAAGGATTTGAATGTCCGTTATGGAGAGAACAATACGGATTTTGCTTTGGTTTCTCCTCCCCGGAAAGAGCCGTCTAATAAGGAAGAACAATTTAAAGTTTTTGATTGGTGTGAATTTCGGGAAAAATTAGTAGCAATGTATGCGCGTTCTTTGATGGAAATACTTTTTGAGTTAGGTTGTCGGGGTCCTTTTAGTGTTGATGATCCGCTTTTAGGGTATGATACATCATGGAGAGGTATTTATGATGAGGTTAAAGATTCGCGTTGGCAGGTAGTTATCGGCTATACCTATTATACCGGCAATATGGAAGAGGAATCAATGGGTTATCATCTTTCCCGTATAGAATTTACCAGGGCTTCAGGAACCCCTGTGGTTTCTAACCATGAAATTCAGGCGGGAAATGTGTATTTTCTTCCACATTGGAAACAGTCTCCCTCGGATTATGATTTGATATGGAAGACTTCCATTGGGTTTGGCAGTAATATGCTTAATTTTTATTGGTTCTGTGATGGATATAATTTCTTGGGATATGAGCATTTTTTGCCGGAAATGAATTTTTCTTCTCCCTTAGATAGGGATGGAAATAAGAGATTTCAATTTGGAATAATCAAGAAAATAGGGGAAATGCTTAAAAAGTATCCGGAAATTGTAGAAACTAAACCGGATTATGATTTGGCCGTTGGATTTTATCACCCTTATGCCCGGATGGGTAAGTTCGGTAATTTAGAGGGGATAGGGAATTTTGAATTAAGCAAAGGCGGGGCGGTTGGTTCTTTTATAGATCTTTTGGGAGTGTGTAATATTAATTTTCAAATGCTTAATTTAGAAGAAAACATCGAAGAAAACATTTTTGCCCGCCCATCAAAATTAGTTGTTCTTTGTTATGAATTTTTAGATAAAAATATTCAAAAATCTTTGCTTGATTATGTTTCTGCCGGAGGACATTTGATTTTATTAAATCAAATACCTTCTAAGGATGAAAATTTGCAGGAATGTAAGATATTGTACGATGCTTTAAAAATAGCAAGAATGGATTCTATTCCCAAGGGGAAAGGTTTTTTTGAAATAAATAGGGTGGGATATAAAAATTATGATTTTTGTGTTTATGATGATTTACAGGTGTATGAGTTTAATGACCGGGATTATATTCAGGATATGACTTCTTTTTCATCGGGTAGAATATGTGGATTTACCAGGAATGTCGGAGAAGGAAAAATCTCGGTTGTCGGATTTGTTCCCCGGGTTTTTCTGAATGTTTCCAGAAATTTTGCCCGGGATTATTTTGAGAAAAAATCGCGGGATGAGATTTTAGTTTATGAACGGAAAAATAAAGATTTTTCGCTTTTTACGGTATGTAATTTATCGGAAAAAGAAGAAAAAACAGAACTTAATAAAAAAGAATTTATTGTACCTCCCCGTCGAGCAACTTTTATTGTTAAAAAAGGTGAAAATTATGAAAAGTGGGGAGAAGATTAAGAGGGGTTATGAAAAAGATAGATTTAGAAATGTGGGTTATGCCCAATGCCTCTTTTAAGACCGGGTTGACTTTTGGACAGGAATTGAAAGAGTTTTCGAAAAAATATCCACATATAAATGTAAAAGTAAAGGTTCATACATGGTCATCTGCGTGGAGACTTATTATGAAAGCGGTACGGACCAAGCAAGGTCCGGATATTTTTCAGTTGGGCAGTAGCTGGGGTGATACTCTTGCTTATTTAGGAGGATTAGCTGATATTAGTAAACCCGTAGAAGAATTAAAAAAGAAACATTTTTTTTCTCCTCTTAATAAACAAATGGAAGAATCTTTTAAAGAAGAGAAAATATATTCCCTTCCCTGGTTTATGGATACCAGGATACTTTTTTATCGAAAAGATATTTTCCGAAAGGCAGGATTAAAAGAAGAGGATATTGGAGATTGGGATTCATTTCAAAAATCTTGCCGAAAAATAGCGAGTCTTAAAATAAAAGGGAAAAAAATTTATCCCCTGGCGGTTTCCGGAGCAAAAAGTTGGACATTAATCCATGATATTGCTCCGTGGATTTGGTCGGGAGGGGGAGAATTTTTAAATTTTAAAGGTAAAAAAATAAGTTTTCAGCAAAGAGAATCTCTAAAAGGAATGAAATTTTATTTTGATCTGGTTAAAACTTACGGGAGTAAGATTGCCTTAGGGCAAAATATGGGCAAGGTAATGGAGAATTTTTTTATTTACGGGCGTTGTGCTATGCACTTTTCCGGAACATGGGTTTTTTCTGTTTTTCTTAATCCTAATAGTCATTTATACCGGGCGGAAATTGCCGAAAATATTGGAATAGCTCTGCCTCCTGCCGGACCTGCGGGGCGATATGCTTTTTTGGGTGGAAGCAATCTGGGGGTTGCTAAATTTTCTAAATATCCCCGGGAAGCATGGGAGTTAATTTCTTTTTTAACCTCTCCTTCGTCTCAATTACGCTATACAAAAGCGATTAGTAATCTTCCTGTTCATTCTAAAATATTTGATGCGTTTTTTTTCGAGGATAAACAATTAGCGGAAAAATTTAAACAAATATGTTCTTTTGGTAAGATGTTTCCCCCGGTATTTTCATGGGGGATTATTGAGACAATTATGATAGAAATGCTGACAGAGATTTTCAATAGTATAAGGAAAGGTCGATATACGGAAAATCTTCTTAAAAAAGAGATAAAAAAGATTTCTTCCGAAATAAATTTTGTTCTTTCCCTTTAAAAAATATTTAAAAAAAAGATATTTTTTTAAATAATAAATTTCAATATAGGTAATGTTGATTTATAGATTTATAAAAAGGAAATAGATGTCTATGGTTAAAGAAAATTTGAATAAATATTCGGAAAAACTCAGAAAGGTTAGTAAAATTTTTCGTTATACCCAACCAAATTTGGAAGAAATTCTTAAACAGGTTTTAGATGTCGGGTTTTCTACTTTAAAGTTTGATTGGATGGAAATATTATTATGGGATAATGAAAGAAAAGTTTTAGAAACAAAAGTGGTTGCTGAAAAAGATGGGATAATGGAAGGGGAAGAAGAGGTTTTTGTTTCGGAAAAAACTGATCCGAGAATAATAGTGGGTTTAGGCAGGGAAGAATGTATTGTAAGAAAGAAAAAAGGAGCGGAAGGATTTTTTTCAATAAAAAGTGGTAGTAAAATCTTAGGGGTTTTAGGGGTAAATAATCGATTGAGCGGGAGAAATATAGAAGAGTGGCAGATTTCGTTGCTTAAAGAATATGCCGAAGAGATTGGTGTAGGAATTTGGAGTTTGGAATTACTTTTGAAGGAACAAATACAGGCAGAAAAGTTTAAAGCCCTTTCTAAAATAGGAATGGCTTTAGTAAGCCAATTAAAACTGGAAAATAGAATAAAAATAATTTTGCGTAGTATTATCAAACATTTAAGTATTGAACGGGTTAAATTATATCTGGTAAATGAAGAAAAAAAAGTATTACAGGGAACAATGTCTTTTGATCTCAGGGGAAAATTTCATGTTTTAAAGGAAGTATATTCTTTAAAAAAGAAAGCCCATCCTGAAGTTTTTATGGTGATGAAAAAAGATGCCCAGGAAATAGGGTCTTTCGGATTGGTTTTTTCTGTTCCGTTGAAAGTAGAAAAAAAGATAGTTGGATTTCTTGTTGCCGATAATGTTTTTAGCCGGGAACGAATTAAAAAAGAAGATATTGAGTATTTGAAGCTTTTTGCTCAGCAGGCTAGTATTTCCATAGAAAATGCCCGGCTTTTTAATGATGTCGAAAGACTTTCTCTTACCGATGGATTAACAGGTTTATATACTAATAGGTATTTCAGAAAACGTCTTGGGGATGAAATTGTTCGAACAACAAGGCTTAAAACGAAGCTTGCTTTAGCTATTATTGATGTTGATTATTTCAAAAGGTATAATGACTCTTACGGTCATATGGTTGGAGATCGCTTATTAGTTGATTTAGCCGGAATAATTATGAAAAATATCCGTCAGGTGGACTTTGCTGCCCGTTATGGCGGGGATGAATTTGTTGTTTTTTTTCCAAATACGTCTTTGGAAGGGGTACAAATTGTTACTTTTCGTTTACTGAAAGCAATTAAAAATTATTATATGCCTATTTCAGGAAAAAAAATACGCTTTAGTGTAAGTATGGGGTTAGCTATTTATCCTTCTAATGCACGAAATAAAGAAGCTTTATTTAGAAAAGCGGATAGAGCTCTTTATCGGGCTAAGGCACAAGGAAGAAATCAGGCTTGTTTTTATTCCGAATCATTGGATAAAAAGTAAGACTGTAAAAAGTTTTTTGGTAAAAAGATATTTGTATTGATTTTTATTGACAAAATTGTGTTTTTTTTGTTATACTTCCGCTTAAATACTGGAAAAAAATATAAAAGAAATAAAGTTATTGCTTGTAATAATGCTGTGAGTTGTTAGAGTTTAGAAATTACTTAAAAAAGATTTTAATGAAGGTAGTAGAAACTGAAAATTTCATAGGTAGTGTCAAAAAAGGTATGAAAGAAAAACAGAAAGAAGTTTGTAGATAAAGGGAAAATCTTCTGTAAATAGGGGGAGGTAGCCGCAGGCTTTAGCCTGCGTTATCGTTGGAGATTTTTCGCAGGCTAAAGCCTGCG